>JAZOLR010000303.1:0-2449 GCA_045653255.1 Eubacteriales bacterium
CCGCCGCCTGCTGCGCCGCCCTTTACACCAAACACAGGGCCAAGCGAAGGCTCACGAAGTGCAACAACGCAGTTTTTGCCTATCTTTCCAAGACCGTCTGCAAGACCTATTGTAGTAGTGGTCTTTCCCTCTCCCGCAGGAGTGGGGTTTATCGCGGTAACGAGGACGAGTTTTCCGTCCTTTTTCTTCGCTATCGCATCGGCAGAAAGGTCAACTTTCGCCTTGTATTTTCCGTACTGTTCAAGGCATTCATCGGGAATGCCCGCTCTTTTCGCAATTTCGGTTATGGGTTTGAGCACGCAAGACTGTGCGATTTCTATATCGGTCATATTTTCTTCCTCCGCAAATGTAAAAATATTTCTTGTTATCATTGTAAAATGGCAACGTTTATATATTAAATATTATAAAACATATACAAGCAAATGTCAATATTTTTGGCTTTTTTCTTGACTTCTTCGCACTAATTTAATATAATCATATTCAGATAAAATCAAAAAGGGGGGGATTTTCTTGAAAAAAGCGACCAATATAGTGTCTGTTTTTATGTTTTTACAACTTGCGCTTTCGTTTGCCGTATCGCTTACGCCCTTTCCGTCTTATCTTTTCCCCCTCACTTTTCTTTTGCCCGTGCCGCTTATTTTCGTGTCGGGATTGCGTTTTCAAGCGAGAGAAGAAATAAACTTTTCTTTATCTCCTATTCTTTCGTTTCTGCCGCTTTTCCCTGCTTTTTTGTGCGCGGTGGCGCTCACTTCAACTTTTACCGCAATTGTTTCCTCGGCGGTGGGATATACCCCCTCGCCCGTTATCCCTACGGGAAATATAGCGCAAATCATATTCACGCATATTCTTTTCCCTGCTATTAGCGAAGAACTTTTCTGCCGTTTTCTGTGTCTTTCTATACTTTCACCTTACGGTAAAAAAGGCGCGGTTATCGTTAGCGCGATACTTTTCGCTATAATGCACGGCAACTTCTACCAAATGCCCTACGCTTTCATTGCCGGAATTTTCCTCGGCGCGATAACGCTTGCATCAGGCTCTATACTCCCTGCGATAGTTTTCCATATCCTCAACAATGCCTTCTCGGTTATCGTCTACTATGCGGGTGTGCCTTTGACACTTGCCCTTTACGGCGCGGCATTCGTCTTGTTCCCCATCGGTGTTGCAATCTGTGCGAAGACGGGCGCATACGGAAAATTACGCAATATAGCAGTTGACGCAAGCGCAAGAGAGGGACTTTTTTCACTTCTCTCCCCCCTCTGCATACTCTATGTTCTCTTTATGCTTGCCTTGTCGGTATAATCGCATAAAAGGACTTGAAAGGAATTCTATATGACACACGAAGAATATATGTCTCGCGCAATTCAGTTGGCAGAAGAAGCAGAGAAAACGGACGAAGTGCCCGTCGGCGCGCTTATCGTGCATAAAGGCGAGATAATAGCAGAAGCATACAACACGCGCGAGACCTCAAAATGTGCAACGCATCACGCAGAAATCCTCGCGATAGAGCGCGCGTGCGAGAAACTCGGCGGTTGGCGTTTGCCCGACTGCACGCTCTACGTAACGCTCGAGCCCTGCCCTATGTGCGCGGGCGCGATACTCAACGCAAGAATTGACCGCGTGGTATTCGGCGCATACGACCGCCGCGCAGGTGCATTCGGCACACTTTTCGACCTCAATTCATACCCATTAAACCACAAGACCGAAATAATAAGCGGAGTAATGGAAAAGGAATGTTCATCTGTGATTAGCGCATATTTCAAGAAAAAAAGGGGAAAATAATTCCGTCGCATAAAACGGCACGCCTTACATAAAAAACGAAAAGGAAAAACAAATGCCATACCCCATTCACATTTGCCATATAATAACCGACGGTACCGTCGGCGGCGCGGGAGTGCTACTCGCAAACCTGATAGAAAACCTTGACAGCGAAAAAATCCGCACGAGCGTCATACTCCCGAAAAATTCTTCGCTCTGCCCTCGACTTTCAATCCTAGACACAAACTTAATAGAAGCAGAAATTACCCCCGACAGTTCAATTGACATCGGGGGGGTTTTTATTCTGAGGAAACTACTTTCAAAACTTCGCCCCGATGCAGTACACACCCACGGCTCTGCCACGGGAAGAATATGCGCGAAATCACTCGGCATAATCGCGATAAACACGCGCCACTGTGACACAAAAATGAAAACTTTTCTTTACAATTCTATCACAGACTTCACGATAGCGACAAGTGAAAATATGCTGTCTTCAATGCCTAAAATTCCAATAGAAAACCGCATTTTTATACCGAATGGGGCAAAGCCTCCGCGCGTACTTGATGCAAACCAAAATTTACAGTTAAAGACCTCGCTCGTCATAGCCGAAAATACTGTAGTTATAGGCTCTGCCGGGCGTTTGGAGAGTGTAAAAGGCTTCGATATTTTTCTTTCTTCCGCGGCAATTCTCAAA
>JAZOLR010000304.1:0-9388 GCA_045653255.1 Eubacteriales bacterium
CTCGCCGCGAGGCTCGACAAAATCGAGGCAAACGAAAAAGCCGCCGCGGGCGATACCCACGACGGCGAATAATAGCACATAAAAAGAAAAGCGGGGCGACACAATGGCACTTGTGAAACGCCCCTACGGATTGACGCGAAAACATCAACCAAACCGTATAACTATTGTACCATAAAACGAGCGGTTTGTCAACCTATTTTAATAAAAAAAGACGGTTGAAAAATGGCTTTTGGCGTCCTCGTAATGAAGTATTATCTTATCGACGAAGGAATGGTACGGGCGGTTGTGTTTCACGCTCGAATTTAAGAGGTGAAAAATGAAAAATAATTATGCTTTTACAAATCATAGTCAAGGTCGGAGTCAAAGTCAAGTCGGGTATCCCACGTTGGGCGACCACCTTGCAAGGATAGAGGCACAAATTGAGTCCGAATGTTTCGAGAAGGAATACCGCGCGCAAGTCGCGGAAATATGCCTTATAATTGCCGAGGTGTTTATGCTCCCTCCGACCGCGGAAATTCAAATCGCGGGTCAAAAACTCACGGTTGCCCTCGTATGCGGCGTTTACGATATGTTGGAGTGGCGCGACATTGTTGCCGTTATGGATAACGTCGAAAAAGCAACGTACGAAATCAAGCACAAAAAAACATACCTCCGCACCGCCCTTTATAACTCGGTTTTCGAGCGTGAAACGAGAGATATAAACGACTTGCGTGTTTGTGCGGGTGACGACGACCCGTATATAAGGACGCGCCGCGAGAACATCAACGAGCGTCAACGCAGAGCCGCGCAAAAGTGGTTAGCAGAACGTAAAAAGGCGGGTAACGTATGAGAAACTATACCCTTGACCCCTCAACTGTTGATTTTGACGAGGTTTTCCCGTACGAGGAAACCTCCGAGGAGCGATTGTCCGCCCTCGACGATAGACATATTGTCAAGTATCGGACAAAGACCATTAAAAGCGGCGATGTATTGGAGTGTGAAATTTACCCGATATGGAATAACACCGCGTCAACCTCTCGCGCAAAGAAGGCGAAAAAGAGCCGTCAAGCGCAAAAAAACCTCAACGCCAAAAACGCCCTCAAAAACGTTATACGCCTTGTAAATACCAACTTTACCGACTCGGATATTTGGGGTACGTTTACATACGAAACCCGCAAACTCCCGAAATCGGTTGAGGAGGCGGAAAAATCCTTCGGCAACTTTATCCGCCGATTGAAATACTACGCCAAAAAGCACGGTTTTCCTCCCGTCAAATATGTGTATTGGACGGAGTTTGAGGACGACGAGAAAAAAGGCAAACACCGCGTCCACCACCACGTTATAACAAATTTCCCCGACCGCGACGTTATGGAGAGTCTATGGCGCAACGGTGCGCGAACTCAAACCCGCCGATTGCAAGCCGACGAGAGCGGTTACGAAGGCGCGGTGCGCTATTGTATGAAAGACCCGAAAGGCACAAAGAGATACAAGGCGTCGAAAAACCTTAAAAAGCCGACAATCACGGTTGCGGACACAAAGTTTACGCGCCGCAAGGTCAACCGCATTATCCGAGGCGATGTAAACGCGGTCGATGTATTCGAGTCGCTTTACGCGGGTTATGATATTACCCACATCGAACACAAAACGAGTGATTACGTTACGGGAGCGTATTTATACGTGAAAATGGCGCGACGAAAAAACGAAAGAGGGCGAAAAAGTGAAGTACATAGGCAGTAAAGCAAAATACGCGGCGGAGATTGTGCCGCTCTTACAAGACATTATCGAGCGGTACGACGTGGAGCAGTACGTCGAGCCGTTTGTCGGCGGGTTTAACATTATCGACAAAATCGAGTGCGATTATCGCCTCGGAAACGATATTGACCCGCTCGTATGCAATCTTGTCGAGGCTTGCCGCGAGCGTCCGCAACTCCTCGACACGTTAAAAACACCGACCCGAGAGGAATATTACGACGTACGCGACAACCCCGAGAAATACGCGCCGTGGTATCGGGCGGCAATACTCCTCTTTGCGTCCTATAACGCACGCGTTTACGGCGGGTGTTACGGAGCGACCGCAAAGACCAAAGACGGCAAGGAGCGCAACTACTTCGAGGAGGCAAAGGCGAATTTTAAGCGGCAGTTGCCCTCTCTCCGAAACATTTTAATCGGGTGTTGCGATTACCGCGATTTGCGTTTCCCGATACATAAAACGGGGCGTTTCTATTGCGACCCACCGTACGCGGACTCTATCCGATACGGAAAAGAGTTTGACTCCGCCGCGTTTTGGGAATCGTGCAGACCCCAAAGCGAGGCGGGACACATCGTTATCGTGAGCGATTACAACGCCCCCGACGTCTTTGTTTGCATTTGGGAGTCGGACACCAAAACCCACCTAAACAACCGAGAAAAGCACGACCGCAAGGAGCGGTTATTTGCACATATAGCGTTTGACCGAGAAAATCCACCCGCAAAACCGACGTCCGAGGACGATTGCCGCACTTGTCAATATTTCTTATCGTGCGAATGTTTCGACGGGTCGATTTGTTGCCATTACAAACAACGAATGACCGAGGAGGCAGAATATGAGGGATAAAACATATCTCGACGTGTTGGTTAGCATAAGAAAACCGCACACCGACAATATTTTCGACAATAAAAAGGGTATCGAGTGGCGAACTCAAAAAATGCCGCTCGGACGGCATTATTGCTATGAGAGCAAAAGCGGAGGCGGAGCGGGCAAAGTTATCGGCGAGTACATCGTCGCCGAGGTGCTTGTGTTTCCTTGCGTTGACGCTATCTCAAACGAGGTTATCGCGCTCGGTTGCGTATCAAGAGAGTTTTTGCGAGAATATTCTCGCGGTAAGGCTCTATACGCCCACGTAATAGTACGGGCGGAGAAATACGAAACACCGCTCGAACTCGGGTATTTTTTCAAACCGTGTATAAAGAGCGGTTACCCGTGGTGTTTTGAGTGTGAGTACGGTTTGTCGAAAAACGAGCCGCGCCCGTTTGGCGTAAAGCGTTATTTTGATGTACCGTGCCAAAACTACCACAAAAGACCGCCGCAATCGTGGTATTACGTACAAACCGCAATCAAAGGAGGTAAAGAGAAATGCTCCAACGGATAATAAGCATTATTTACATCGTCGCGTTGCTCGCAACGGTCGTTTGCCTTCCTCTCTCGGCGATATTTATAATCGTCAAGTTGTGCGGCGCGTCCGCGATGTCGTGGCTTGCGTGTTGTATGCCCGCAATCGTCGTTTTGGCGATATTGCCGCTCTTGCTCATATCAAAATTTTTACTCGACCAAAAAGGAGGTTAAGAAATGCCGAAACACCCCGAAAAACCCGTCGTTGACGGAGATACCCCAAAAACACCCCAAAAACAGACTAAAAAGACCCCGAAAAAGACCCCAAAAAAGACCCCGAAAAAGGCGTCCGAGGGGCAGAAAAAACGCGGAGTTGCGTGCGAGTACGATATTAAGGTTTTACCTTATTTGAAGGACATTGAAAAATATGCCCGTTGCGGAGTCACCGAAGGACAACTCGCGGAATACTACCACGTCGGCAAAACGTCGTGGGCGAAATACAAGAAAGATTATCCCGAATTTGCCGAAATACTATGTAAGGCAAAACGGGAGTGTAACACCGATTTAATCAACCGTGCGTATCAAGTGGCTATGGGTTACGAGTACGAGGAGGAAACGACCGTTACAATCAAGGACAAGGCGGGAAACGTGACGGGTACAAAGACCACCAAACACAAACGGTTTGCAAGAGCCGACGGCGGTATGTTGCAATTCCTCCTCATTAACCGCAATCCCGACGAGTTTGCCCGTGACCCGCAGATACTTGAACTCCGCCGCAAGGCGTTGGAACTTGCCGAGCAAGGCAAAGCCGCGCCGAATATGGAGGGTATATAAACAATGGCTCTTGACCCGATACACGCCTTTTACTGTACCGACGCTTACCTTTCGTTGGCGCAGATATGCAAGGTGAATAGTCGAGGCGCGTGCGCTCGGTGCGGTGAAATATTCGATATTACAGAACTCCGACCGCACCACATAATCGAACTCACACTCGATAACATTGACGACGTAAATATTACCCTCAATCCCGCCAACATCGAGGTTTTATGTGAGGATTGCCACAACGCCCAACACGGACGTTTCGGACACACCGTCGGACAAAAGCACATATACCTCGTCTATGGCTCGCCGTTTGCGGGTAAGCAAATGTACGTAAGTGCAGTTGCAACACGGCACGATTTGATTATCGACCTTGACAAGATACATCGCTCGTTGTGTATATGCGGACTCTACGACAAACCCGACTCAACAAAGAGCGTCGCCTTCAACGTGAGAGATTATTTACTCAACGAGGCGCGCACGGCGGGGCGTCGGCGCAAGTGGCAAGACGCGTACATTATCGGCACGTATCCCGACCGCCTCGACCGAGAGGAGATTGTGCGGGAGTATGCTGCCGAACTCGTACACGTTGCAACTCCGAAGGAGGAATGTATCAAGCGAGCATATCAAGACATACAACGTCCGATTATTCGCGACGCCGCGCTCGGTTGGATTGAAAGATATTGGGAACGTTACCGCGCTTGACTCCCCCCCACCCTCGACGAAATTTTCGAGGCGCAACAGACTCCACGCCCCAACTCGGAAATATCCACACCGAAAATTTGACTTTTTTCTTGAAAAGTTTGCAAAATCTAAAAAGGAGGCTCAAAATGCCAAAGAATACCCCAAAGACTCGGGACGAATACACCGAAATCGAATATAAAAGGCTCGTAAGCCTCTACACCGAGGCGGGTGTTGACGAGATAAAATTGCGCGTCAACGACTCCCTCATACATAAGGTCGCGGAGGTTTTCGGGATATTGGAGTCGATAAAGCACCTCCCGACTATCATTTACGACCCCAAAAACCCCGCCGTGCAACGTGAAACGGCGGCGGGAAAAACGCGCGTAAAGTATATGGCACAATATGTATCCTCTATGCAGAAACTAAACAAAGAAATGCTCGGCGTACTCGACGGCGACGACGGCGACGAACTTGACGACTACGAATAATACAACCGCGGCGGCGTGGGATTTAGTCAACCCCGATATTGTGCCTATTGAGGGTTGGCACGTCATAAACGACGACGTCGGCGGGCGTCATAGTTATTTAATCGAGTATTACAAGCGATGTCGGAGCGGCGAAATCACAATCGGACGCGAACTCAAAACGCAACTCGAAATGTGCATACAAGACATATTGTCCCCCTCGGATACATACCGTTTTGAACTCGAAGGAGCGCACAAACGAATACAGTTTATCGAGAGGGAAATTAAACACTTCGAGAGTCCGTTTGCGGGCAAACCGTTTATATTAACGCTCAATCAAAAAGCAATCGCCGAGGCGATATTTGGCTTTTACTTTTTCGACGACGAACTCCTCGGCGGCGGTCGGTGGGTACGTCGATACAAAGAGGTTTTGTTGCTTATAGCACGTAAGAACGGCAAGACGCCGTTTGTTGCGGCGTTGGTGCTTGCCGAGTGGTTTTGCGGTGAGGCGGGACAAAAAGTAATGTGCGCGTCCAACGACTACGAACAAGCGGGGTTAATCTTTGATTGTATAAACAACTTCCGCGAGGAGTCCCGCGCGATGTTGCGCGTCACCCGCAAGAACAACAAAGGTATCTTTTTCGGCAACCCGAAACAACGCAAAAAGCGCGGCAAATTCTCCGCACAAAACAAAGGCTCGATAAAAAAGATGTCGGCGAAATCGGGTGCAAAGGAAGGTCGAAACCTCAAAATCGTTATCGTGGACGAGGTACACGAAATGAAAGACCGCACGACCGTAATGCCTCTCCGCTCCTCACAGACAACGCAAGACGAGCCGTTTTACATCGAGATTACGACCGAGGGTGTCGTCCACGACGGATACCTCGACGAGAGATTGCGCGAGGCGCGCCGCGTGCTGAAGGGCGAACTTGACCGCCCGCGTTGGCTCGTATGGCTCTACACGCAAGACTCGGAGGCGGAAATTTGGAACGACGAAAACTCGTGGTACAAGTCAAATCCGATGTTGGGCGTTGTAAAGAAAATTTCCGACCTCCGCGACCTCGTGGAGGAGGCGAGAATTAACGGAGCGCAACGCGCGTTTACGCTCGCAAAGGAATTTAATCTCAAACAACTTTCCTCCCGCGCTTGGTTACGCGAGTCTGATATTATCGGGTGTGACGGTACGTTTACTCTCGACGACTTCCGTAATTCTTGGTGTATTGTGGGCGTTGACCTTGCAGAGTCAAACGACCTTTGTGCCGTAACGTTTTTGTTTATGAAACCCGACGACCCCGTCAAGTATATGTTTACGATGTACTTTGTCCCCGAGTCGAAGGCGGCGGATATACAATCGACCGAGAGTCCGACGAATACCGAAAAGCGCGATTATCGCGAGTGGGAGCGTATGGGACTTTGCCGCATTGTCAAGGGCAACGTTATCGACGACGACGTTATCGCCGAGTATCTATACGAGATTTACAACGAGTATCATATCCGCCCGTACCGCGTCGGATACGACGAGTGGCACGCGAAGGAATTTGCAAAAATCACCCGTCAACACTTCGGCGACGTCGCAACAAAAATTAAGATGTCATACGAGGCGTTAAACACTCCGACCCGTACTCTCGAAATCGACCTCCGCGACCGCAACGTCAATTATAACAACAACGAAATTTGCGCGTGGTGTTTCCGCAATACCGCGGTCAAGCACGATAGCAAAGGTTTTGTAATGCCCGAGAAAATCGCGGGATACATCGGTAATAAAATCGACGGCACGGCGTCAAAAATTATCGCGTACGCCGCCTTGCGTGAGTGCAAGAGTGCATTTATGTCGAAAATAGGAGCGTGAGTATGGGCGAGAAAAAGAAACAAAATCAAAATCAATACCGCCGCGAGATACGTTGCCCCGTACATAACAAGTTAATCGGCAAGTATGACGCGCGATACGGCATAACAAACGTTACTTACTATTGCCCGAAATGTCACAAAGAGCATACTTTTACGCGTCCCCGCGAGTCGCAAAACGCATAAATTTACGCTTTTGTTGAAATATTTTTGGGAAAATCGCAAAAACCTATTGACAATTTTACGCAATAGCGGTATAATGTAATAAAATCAAATACGTGTATCCGCCGATATTCTCGGCGCGTACCCCTTTTGAGCAATCAAAAACAAGTGGGTCGATATTGTGCAACGGTTTTTTCCTTCCCCGTTACACCTATCGACTCACTTTTTATTTTTTTTCACCGAAGGAGGTTAAAAGGCTTGGGAACTCTCAACAACGCAATACATAATTTGCTCGGTTGGAGCAAGGCAAGCGTTTATAATAGTCAACTTATCAACGCAAATAAAGTCGTGTTTTCCTCTTACGGTAGGGATATACACACCTCGGATATTGTCAAGACGGCAATACATCGCGTTTGCGAGGAGGTGTCAAAGTGCAAAATCAAGTCCGTTATCGAACACCAAAACCCGCGACACGTCGAGATTTGCAACGACGACCTCAACGCCCTTTTTGCATACCGTATCAATCCTCTTTGCGGGTTGAAGGACTTTTTATACAAGGTCGCTTACCTTGCAAAGGTCAATAAAAATTGCTTTATCTATTGGCAGTACGACGAAGTGCCGATTATCGGGACGGACAAGGTGCGCCGCGTTACCCGCGGACTCTACCCGATAGAACACGCGAGCGTCAAACTTTATTACCTCGGCGACGAAATGCGCGTCGAACTTACGAGCATTAACGGCGACGTTGTACTCGATATGCCGTACTCGGACGTTATACATATACGCCACGGTTACGGCGCAAACGCGTACCTCGGAGGGAACGCAAGCGGTCGAGCGGATACCCGCGAACTCTTGACAAACTTGCAGACGATACACGTTATCAAAGAGGCGATACCAAAGTCGTTAGAGGCGTCGTTGTCGCTCAAAGGTATTTTGTCAATGAAAACCGTTGCGGACGTCGATAAAAAGAGGATTACCCGCGAGGAGTTTGAAAACCACCTTTTTGACAGTAAATACGGCATAGTTGCAACCGACTACGAGAGCGATTTTACGCCGATTAACATTAACGCGACGGACATTCCGTCAAACATCTTGTCGTTTGTGCGCGACGAAATCCTCGCGCCGCTCGACGTGTCCCTCCCTATCTATCTTGGAAAGTGGACGGACGACGAGTACACCGCGTTTTATCAAACCGCGGTCGAGGGTCTTTTGCTCGAAATTGTCGAGGCTATGAAAATTGTATTTTTCACCCCTCGTCAAATTGCGTACGGACACTCGATAAAGTGTTACGACAGATTGGTGCAATCCCTATCGTTTGAACGCCGACAAAACATTTGCGAAATGACAAAAGAGGACGCGTTGTTGTCCCGCGCGGAACGCCGCGAACTCCTCGGGTACGAACCCGACGGAGAACCGACCCGCGTATCGCTCAATTATATTGACGTGTCAATCGCAAACGAATATCAAACGGGAACGTTGACCGCGTCCCCGAAAACGGAAACCACACCGACCGAAAAGGAGGACGAGGACAATGCCGAATAACGCGCAGAAACTCGAAATAAAGCCTATTTCCCGCGACTCTCCCGCAATCGTAAGACGCAACGCGTCAAGCGAGTTGCAACCCGTTAAAATCGAGCCGTTAAAGGGTATTATCGAAGGATACCCTATCGTATTTGAGCAACGCACGCTTATCGCGGAGTTGTTTTATGAAATTATCGACCCGCACGCACTCGACGAGGCGGATTTGTCCGACATCAAGTTTTTTGTAAACCACAACGACGCTATGATACCCCTTGCAAGACATCGCCGCGGCAAACGCTCCACAATGGACGTATCCGTCGATAGCAAGGGTATGCCGATATATACGCAACTTGACATCGAAAACAACGCCACCGCCCGCGAGTTATGCTCGGCGGTAAGCCGTGGCGACGTGGAGGATATGTCGTTTGCGTTTGGTATTATGGTATCGGGCGAGGAGTGGTTTGACCTTGATAAACCTATCCCGACCCGACGTATTACGAAAATATCAAAGGTCTTTGAGGTGTCTGCCGTAAATGACGGCGCGTATCCTCAAACCGAGATATATGCCCGCTCGGCGTCGTTGGATAACGCAAAAAACGCATTGGATAATGCGCGCGCCGTTGCGTTGGATAACGAAAAAAGGGCAAAGGCACAAGCGTCCTTATCGCTTGAAAAACAAAAATTTTTATATTTGGAGGCATTGAAAAATGACTATTAAGGAACTCAAAGAAAAGCGCGCCGCGCTCGTTGCAGAGGTCGAGGGCGCGACCGAGGAAAGATTTGCCGAAATCAAGAAGGAAATCGCAAAGTACGATTTTATGATTGA
>JAZOLR010000305.1:0-12532 GCA_045653255.1 Eubacteriales bacterium
CGCCCGCAATTTTCACATTCTTCGCAGTGTTTTCCGCCGTTTGTCTTTTCCCCGTATATTGCACAAATGGACCTTATATTTTTCTTTATTCTCGGGATATTGTTATTCTGCGAGATGATAAATGAAATAAGCGTTTCCCAAACGTCCTGACGGAGAATTGCTATTCCCGACGAAAGCGTCGCCGCTTTCTGCATTACTTCGCTTTTGTGGGAATTCTTTATTTTCTCGTTTATTTTTTTCCAATCTACGTCAAGGGAAAAGTAATGGCACAAGTATTCGTCGTAATCTTCTTTTGTTGCGCCGAAAAAGATAAGTTCGCCTTTTTTCTCTTGCGCTACGTGTACCGGATGGTTATTCGCCATCAAAAAATACTCTGTTTCATACTCGCCGTCTATTCTGTCAAAGCGGAAACACTGACCGCATTCAAGCGTGTCAGAAAGCGAATAATTTCCAAGTCCCTTTACTGAAAGCGCATCTTTTCCAGATGTGGTGCGAAAGACGTGTATATTTTTCTCCATTTTCAAACTCCGTTATAAAAAAATATACGAATTGATTGCCTTGTCTACTTGCAATAATTCAAAATATATGGTATTATATAGTATGATGCTATAATTATAAGGTTTTATATAAGTATAACATATATACGCGAAAAAATCAACACAAAACCTTCTATCAAACTACGGGGGAGTTACGAGAAAATTATGGAACAGATTTACACCATACCGATAAACGAAACGTTTGACGCATTCAGAGGAAAACCCGAATGCGGATGCCCTATTTGTGCGCTTTACGAAAGATTGCAGGAAAACGAACTTGAGATAATTCTCGGGGCGTCTATGATGGAGCCCGACATACGAATTATGACGAATGAAGAAGGTTTCTGCGGTACTCATTTCGATATGATGTTTAACAAACGTAACCGCCTCGGTCTTGCCCTTATGATGCAAAGCCATCTTGACAAGATAAGAAACGATATAAAGGACAAGTTTATCCCCGACCTCGTTGTAGGAAAGGGCACACGCGCGTTAAAAGAAGCAAACAGGCTGAAAGATTCCTGCTACATCTGCCGCCGCGTCGAGCATCACATGGCGAACATGATAGCGACAGTCATACTCTTGTGGCAGAGTGACAACGAATTTCGCCGCAAGACACGCGAGCAACCCTATTTCTGTCTGCCTCACTATGCAAGACTTCTCGACCTCGCGAAAAAGAAAATGTCAAAAAAAGACTTCAGCGACTTCTATTCAGAAGTATCCGCGCTTGAAATGGATTATATAAACTCCCTCTACGGTGACGTATCTCACTTCTGCCGCAAGTTCGACTACAGATACGAAGAAGAACCGTGGGGAAATTCAAAAGACTCGGTTGAAAGAACTATAAAGTTCCTCTCGGGTACGGAAAGATAAAACGAAGAAGAAAGGATAACGCGAAATGATTATTGAGAGCGTCAGCATTGAAAGTTTTGGAAAATTAAATAACGTAGAACTGCGCTTTCACGAGAAAATGAACGTTATCGAAGGGCAAAACGAATCGGGAAAGAGCACGCTTGCCGCGTTTATCCGTTATATGCTCTACGGATTTACCGACAGAAACAGTGAAACCGCTCTTACTGACAGAAAGCGTTTTGTCAATTGGCACACCTCTTGCGCCGCCGGAAGTATGACAGTACGCACAGACGACGGAAAGCGATATAAGATACATAGAAAAACTAATCATTCTACGGTGTCAGGGCGCGACAGTTACCGCGAAAACAGTTCAATAGTTTCGAAAGACGACGGAAGCGTGGTATTCGCCCGTCAGAATGCAGGAGATGCGATACTACGCATACCTGTTGAAATATTCGACAATATGGCGTTTGTCGGTCAGTTTTCCGACTCGCGCACTTCCGCCGATACAAGCGAAGCGATAGGCAATATGCTCTTTTCGGGAGACGAAAACGTAAACGCGGAAAAAGCGCTCTCCAAACTTGACAACGCAAGAAAATCTCTCCTCCACAAGAACGGAAAAGGCGGTGAGATATACGAACTTACCACTTTGTACGACAATCTTGAAAGAAGATTTTCGGAAGCGGTAGAGCAAAACAAAGAAATTCTTGAAGACGAAGCGAGACTTTCAAGCACCGAAGAAGAACTCAAATCTACCGAAGGTGAAATAGAGCGTCTCTGCACTTGTCTTGACGCATACGAAACGATAAAGACCGCAGAAGAGTTTTCGCGTTTGAATGCACTTTCTGAAATGAAGAGAATGGCGAACAACTCAAAAGATATTCTTCTGCAGAAAAACACGTACGAGGGGTTCTGCCCGACGTCAGAATATTTGACGGAACTTGCCGTTGCGAAAACAAGATGTGACGAGGCAAAAGCACAACTGAAAAGAGTTGAAGAAAAGGCAGAAACTTACAAAAACAATACAAAAGAGACGAAAGAATACGAAAAAACAAGAGAACAAATCAATTCACTCGGTGGGGTTTCCGCCATAAACGAAAAGGCAAACAACGGCGAAAAAGAATATATAGACCTAAAGAAAAAGTCAAAATCGCTTATTTCTATCGGCATTCCGCTATGCCTTGTTATCGTCGGTATTTTCGTCTTATTCGCAGGTCTGTCCGCAAAGAAGAAAGCAGATGAGAAGAGGCGCTCTCTTGATGCGCTCTATCTTGCATTCGGAGTCAGTGATTCTATCGGTATACGCCGCGTTATAGCAGATTTTGAAAAAGAAACGAGAGAATACGAACTCGCACGCGACTTGTACGAGGCGGCAAAGAAAGAAGCACAAGCATCGCAAAAGACAAGCGACGACGCGCAAAACGATTTTTCCCTCATACTTATGAAGTGGGGGCAGTCGAAAGACGCAGACCTTGGCGAAATAACGAAAAAGATAAATGAGTTCGAAAGTGAAAAACGCTCACTCAACGAAGAAATTCTCCGCGCAGAAAGTCTCTACAAAGAGGCAAAAGAAAAACTCGCTGACAAAGACGAGGACGAAATAAAGTCGCAACTTGACAAAATGCCAAGTGAACTTTACAGTTTCGTTAAATCAACCGACATAAACAAGATAAACGAAACGCTTGCATTTTACAG
Source organism: Eubacteriales bacterium (assembly GCA_045653255.1). GTDB lineage: Bacteria > Bacillota > Clostridia > Oscillospirales > CAG-272 > UBA1740. The sequence continues at coordinate 3,081 of JAZOLR010000305.1, forward strand.
AAGCAAGCAAAAAGCACTTGCAGTAAAGGAGCGCGACCTGCGTGAAAAGTACGCATCAGAAAAGGCGGTAGCGGAAAATCCGTCGGAAATAAGAGAAAAACTCGATGCGATAGAAGTTAAACTCGAAGCACAGAAAAAGCAACACGCGGCGTATATACTCGCAAGCGAGGCAATTTCAGGTGCAGGCGAAAGACTTCGCGCAAGTATTTCACCGAAACTGACCGCGAGTGCAAAAGAGGCTATAAGCAGTATCACCGACGGAAAATATTCCGACGTCGGCGTCGATTCTTCCCTCTCTATGTCTTGCACTTATGAAAACGAATTGCGCACACCCGAGGCATTCAGCGCAGGCACGCGAATGGCTATATACCTCTCGCTCAGACTTTCGCTTATCGAACTTCTCTCGCGTGAGAAAGTGCCGCTTTGTATGGACGAAACGCTTGTATATCAAGATGATACACGCGCAAAGAAACTTCTTGAGTATTTGTTACACGCTTCAAGCGATAAAGCGCAATACTTTATATTCACGTGCCACAAAAGAGAGGCAGAAATGCTCGCCCATAGCGACGTTAATATAATTAAACTTTGATTTTATCCGATAAAAAACGGAGGAAGATACTATGAAACAAAAAATATTGGTGTTGGGGAATGCCAATATGGAAATCAAAATGACTGCCGACCGCATACCCGAATGCGGCGAGTTTCTTTCCGATGAGGGCGGTATTACGGTAAACCCCGGCGGAAGAGGCTCTAACACCGCTATCGCTGCGGCGAGACTCGGCGCAAAGGCGGTACTGTGCGTAAGACTTGGCGACGACGGCTACGGAAAGCGACTTGCAAGACTTTATACCGAAGCAGACGTAGAGTTGTCTTATCTTCAGATTGACAGAGAGTTGCGCACGGGCGTTGATTTCACAATAGAAGAAAAAGGGAAAAGCGCAAGAAGGATTTATTTCCCCGGCGCTAACGCACCTATTTCCGAAAAGCATATAAAGGACGCGTTTTCCGCTGAACCTGAAGCGGCTCTTGTCAGTATGGAATTGCCGATAGAGACCGTCATAAAATCTTCCCACGATGCAGATTTTATGGCTGCACCGCTCGTGCTTAACGCACAGGGATTGACGGATAAATGCTCTTTTGACGGCATTTACCCCCCCGAAATATTCGTTATGGGGGCAAAAGAAGCAGAGATACTTACAGGTGTACTTCCTATAGGTTCGGAGTCTTGTCTTCGTGCGGCACTTGAATTGCAGAAGATAGTAAAGGCTAAATACTACGTAATTCACGTAGGAGAGCGCGGTTCTTTCATCTATGACGGCAAGTTCTACCACATGATATCGCCTTATAACGTAAAGGCGGTAGACGAGACGGGCGCAGGTGACGTATTCACTGCCGCTTTGACTGTTGAATACGTAAGAAACGGCAAGGATATAATTGCCGCCTGCAAGTATGCGAATGCGGCAGGGGCACTCTCCGTGCTCAAAAACGGTTCAACGCCGTCTATGCCCTATCACACAGACGTAATGAACTTTATAGCAAAGTATTAAAAAGAAAAAGGACAAAAACCGTGAAAGCATTGGCAATAGTCGGGGCAACGGCAAGCGGAAAGACCTCCCTTTCACTTGAGGTGGCAAGGAGGTTTGGCTGCGAGATTATCTGTTGCGACTCTATGCAGATTTATAAATATATGGACGTCGGCACGGCGAAAGCGACAGAAGAAGAAAGACGCGCAGCCCCTCACCATTTGCTTGACTTCCTCACACCGGACGTGCCTTATAGCGCGGCGGATTACGCACTTGATGCGAAAAAGACGGCAAAAGAGATAATAAGCCGTAATAAAATGCCGCTTTTCTGCGGCGGTACGGGACTTTATCTTGAAGCGGCTCGCACGGGAAGACATTCGGAGTCCCCTGCGTCAGACGAAGACTACCGAAAAGAACTTCAAGCGATAGCATCGACAGAAGAAGGCAAAGAAGAACTTTTCCGTATGCTTTCGGAGTGCGACCCCATATCAGCAGAAGCGACACACAAAAACAACGTAAAGCGCGTTATTCGTGCGCTTGAAATATTTCACGCATCGGGAGTCCCGAAAAGCGAATGGGACAGACGTTCAAAAGAATTTCCGCCCGATATTGAAATGCTTACTTTCTGCATTTCCTACCGTGACCGCGAGATACTCTACGATAGAATAGACCGCCGAGTAGACGAAATGATAAAATCGGGACTTGCCGACGAAACACGTTTCCTTATGGAAAAGGGATACCTCTCCCCCGACACGACGGCAGGACAAGCGATAGGATATAAAGAATACGCGTGCTTTTTGCGTGGAGAGATTTCGGAAGACGAGGCGATAGAGAAAATAAAACTCGCTACCCGTCATTATGCAAAGAGGCAACTTACTTGGTTTTCTGCAAAGGAAGACATAGTAAAGATATACGCAGACAAAGACGGAGTTGTATCTCCCCCCGAACAGTTGTGCGACGAAATATCCGAGCGCATACTTGATTTTTGCAAATAAAAGTTTACAATATGCCTTTTGGCAAATAAACCTATAAAGAGCGAATAATGAAAAATTTCAACCCCGACAAAAAATACCTAAAAAACAAACTAACAGGTGTCGGTCTTGCTTTACTTCTTGCGTTTTTCATTTTCTATCTTCTCTATCACGTTTCGATAGGTTTCCGCACTCACGCAAAATCAGTCCCCGTAGTTTACGGCGAGGCATACGATACGCTCTCGCTTTCGGGATATATTTTCCGTGACGAAGAAGTCATCTATTCGAATTATAACGGTGTGACACTCTTTTTAGCGGAAGAAAACGAAAAGATAGGCGCAAACGCAAAAGTTGCTACCGTTTATCCTGCGGGCACTTCCCCCTCGGTCATATCCGAGATTGAAGAAACAGAAAAAAGAATATATCTGCTTTCGGAGGCGGCAGGACGGGCGCATTTGCTTTCGGATTCTTCGGTCATTGATTCAATGATTGACGCTTCTCTTACCGACTTTCTCGGCTATACGGAAGGCGGAGACATTGCAAGTGCGATAAAAAGTGCAGACGACCTACTGATAAATCTCTCGCGAAAGCAGTTGCGAGTTAACGGTGAGACTAATTACGACCCGCTTATCTCGGCACTAAAAACGCACAAATCGGAACTTTTGCTTTCTCTTGGCACACCGATTGCCAATATAGTTTCGTCCTCTGCAGGATTTTTCTCGCAAAAGTGCGACGGCTATGAAGATATTTTCAAATACAGCAGTATTTCATCTTTGTCTTGTGCCGATCTTGACGCAATTCTTTCTGCGGCGGAAAACAAAGAGCAACCGAATAATACCGTAGGAAAAGTAATAAAGACAACAGAATGGTATATCGTGTGCCAAACGACACACGCGACAACCGACAGTTTTTCTCTCGGCGCGACCTATGAATTGACCTTTTCCGACAATATGAATGAAAAACTGCCTGCAAAACTGTTTCGCATAGTTACCGAAAACGAGACAGACCGCGCGCTCTTGATATTTGAATGCACGCGCACTCCACCCGACTTTGAATATATACGCGAGCAGGATATTGAAATCTCACTCTCGCGCGTGTCGGGACTTAAAATTCCTCGCTCTGCGGTGAGATATGAAGACGGATATACTTTCGTATACATTCTCTACGGCGAAAAAGTTTACAGACGGGAGATTGAGATAATCGGCGCGGCAGGCGATTCTTACTACGTAAAAGGTGATACAAAAGAAAGAGAAATTGACGGCGTGACCTATTACGGAATAAGACAAAACGATTTCGTTATCACACACGGCACAAATTTACAACACGAAAAAATATATAATTAACATAAAAGCAAGGGAGAAGTTATGAAACCTATTGAACTCATTGAAAAACTCAAAAACGGGGCTCTTGACAAATACTCAAAAATGTACACCGATACGAAAGCGCAGACAGAGCGTTATATAAAGGCTATAAACGAATTCTGCGAAATCTACGGCGAAGACAGAGACATCACACTCTTTTCCGTCCCCGGAAGAAGTGAAATTTCCGGCAACCACACAGACCACAACTACGGTTGCGTGCTTGCAGGCGCAATCGACCGCGATATTATAGCGGTAGCAGCAAAGAGTAACGAAAACTTCGTGCGTGTACGCAGTGAAGGCTATTCCGAAGACAAAGTTGACCTTTCTCTTGCTAATGACGCGTCAAACTTCAAAAAGCATTGCTCACGCGCACTCGTTGCGGGTATGTGCGGCGGTTTTATAAAGAACGGCTATGCAGTCGGCGGTTTTGATGCATATACCACAACTCAGGTATTGAAAGGTTCAGGCCTTTCTTCTTCTGCTGCATTTGAAGTTATGGTGGGAAATATGCTCAACCATTTCTACAACGACGGAAAAATCAAAAATGAAGAAATAGCGAAAATAGCACAGTATTCCGAAAACGAATATTTCGGCAAACCCTGCGGACTTATGGACCAGATGGCTTGCGCTGTCGGCGGTTTCGTATTCATTGATTTCGCAGAACCGAAAAATCCGATAGTAGAGCCTATAAACTTCTCTCTTTCCGATGCAGGCTACAAACTTTGCATTGTGAACACAAAAGGCAATCACGCAGACCTTACTCCCGACTATGCGGCAGTACCCGCAGAAATGAAGAGCGTTGCTTCTTATTTCGGACGCGAAGTTTTGCGCGGTGTGACAGAGTCACAGATTATTGAAAACATTCCCGTGCTTCGCCGTGCACTTGGCGACAGAGCCGTTTTGCGAGCAATACACTTCGTTCGTGAAAACGACAGAGTAAACGTTCTTGCAAAGTACTTAAAAGAATCTAACGTTGAAGGATTTCTTTCCGGCGTTATTGATTCGGGCGATTCAAGTTATAAATATTTGCAGAACGTATACACTACCGCCAATCCGTCCGAACAGGGCCTTTCACTTGCACTTTGCGTAACCGAGGGTGCGCTCAAGGGTAAAAACTGCGCGTACAGAGTTCACGGCGGCGGATTCGCAGGCACGATTCAGGCATTTGTCAAGAATGAATACGCAGAAGAATACGCAACGCTTCTCAACTCTATATTCGGCTCTGATGCAAGCATGATGCTCAGCATTCGCGCAGAGGGCGCAATTAAAGTTGAAATATAAGAAATATAAAACAGTATAAACAGTTAAAAGATTAGATAGATAGGAGAATTACAATGGCAACGAAAAAGCAGATAGTAGAAGTAACAGATCCCGCAAAGGATAAAAAAGCCGCGCTTGAAACGGCAATAGCGAGAATTGAACGCGAATGCGGAAAAGGAACTATTATGCGCCTCGGCGAAAGCGCGCAGTTGAACGTAAGCGCAGTTTCGACAGGTTCTCTCACGCTTGACAATGCTCTCGGTATTGGCGGTGTTCCGCGCGGAAGAATTATAGAAATATACGGCCCCGAATCTTCGGGTAAAACGACGGTTGCCCTCCACGTTATAGCGGAAGTGCAGAAACTCGGCGGCGAGGCTGCTTTCATTGACGCAGAGCACGCGCTCGACCCCATTTACGCAAAGAAACTCGGCGTAAACATAAACGACCTTCTCGTTTCTCAACCCGACTGCGGTGAGCAGGCACTCGAAATTGCGGAAGCACTCGCAAGTTCCGGTGCTATCGACGCGATAGTAATTGACTCTGTTGCGGCTCTTGTTCCGAAGCAGGAAATTGAAGGCGATATGGGCGCATCTCACGTAGGTCTTCAGGCAAGGCTTATGTCTCAAGCAATGCGTAAACTCGCAGGCGTTATCGCAAAGAGCAACTGCGTAGTTATATTCATAAACCAGTTGCGCGAGAAAGTAGGCGTTATGTACGGAAATCCCGAAGTTACCACGGGCGGACGTGCGCTCAAGTTCTACGCATCCGTGCGAATTGAAATAAGAAAGACGGAAGTTTTGAAGAGCGGAAACGAAGTTTACGGAAACCGCGTACGCTGCAAGGTTGTAAAGAACAAGGTAGCGCCCCCCTTCAAGTCGGCAGAATTCGATATTCTCTACGGCAAGGGCATTTCAAAGTCGGGCGAAGTTATGGACCTCGCTATCAACTTCGGCATAATTGAAAAGAGCGGTTCTTGGTTCTCTTACGACGGTCAAAGACTAGGCCAAGGAAAAGACAAGGCACGCGCTATAATTGAAAGCGATGCAGAACTTTTCGCCGAAATAGAAGAAAAGGTAAAGGCACTTATTTCCGAAATGGATATTGACGAAAGTGTCTCCGGCGAGGACGACGAATTCGACCTTCGCGATCTTGACGAAGAATAATATTTTTATAACGCCACGCGTCTCGGACGGATTTTTCCGCTGTCCGAGACTACGGGCGTTTTTTGAGGTAATATGCAGGCGAAGATATTATCGCTTTCCGAAGCGGAAGGCAATAAAATAAAGATGACGCTACTCGTCACGCGAGAAGGAAAATCCTATCGCAAGACGTTTCTTATAAGTGAAGACTGTTACGAAAAACTCGGCTTTCCGTCGCTTGATGCGACAATTTCGGAAAGCGAATATAAATCTCTTTTGAAAAACGCAAAGAAAGGCGATGCCGTAAATGCGGCAATCAACATACTTTCATACGGCGACAACAACTGCGCCGCGTTAGAAAGAAAACTCCGTCAAAAAGGCTTCTCACGGGAAGAAGCGCAGGCAGCGGTGGCAAAAATGCTCGAAAAGGGATATATAAACGAAAAAGAACAAGTTTATCGCTACGTAGTAACCCTTTCAAACAAAAAAATGTTTGGACCGAGGAAGATATACCCATATCTTACAAGCAAAGGTTATTTAAAAAGCGATATAGAAGAGGCTATTTCAAAAGCGCAAAACGAAAAGGAAATAAACTTTTCAAAAATCAAAACAAGCCTCATTTTAAAACTCCGCCCTGAAAACGAAGAAGAGGAAAAGAAAATTCTTTACAAGTACGGTTTTTCTGTCGGAGATTGCGAATAAAACAAAAAACACGCAAAAAATATTTGCTTTCTCTTTTATTTTCATTTCAAAGTATTCATTTTTTCGGATTATTTTTTCTTAAATATTCACAAGAAATGAATATTTTTTTCGGCTTTAAATCTCACTAAAATATTTTTTTGCAAGTTCCGGATTTTTTTATTCGTTTTTCTTGCAAAACGGTTTCGTTTTCGTTTTGTTTTGGTGGCGAAAATTTACTCAAAAAATTCTTGTCAATATGTAAATTCGTAGAATTTTAAAAAATCGCAAAAAAAGTTTTCAACATTGAAAAATGTTTAAAATGTTGAAAAGTCGGGTTATCAACATTGATTTTACCCTTATTTTTCGCGATTTTGCGACAATTCGGCAAAAGTTATTAACACTTTCAACATAGCGAATGTTGAAAACTCCCTATTTTCAACAATTGTGCACTATGCACAATTGCAATAATTTTTTTGTTTTTTTTAGGAATTTTTTTACTTTTTTTGGTAATTCAAAATATATTTTTCTTTCCGTTCAAAAATGAATTCTTGCAAGAAAAATACATTTTTTACCATATATTTTTTATGTTTTTTAATAATTTACAATGAATAAAATTTTAAAAAGACTCACACAAAAGGGGGATATACAAAAATGAAACGTAAAAATGCTTTTTTTGGCGTTCACTTTGATTTCCACGCAATGCACGGGCAGACGGTCGGCGAAGACTTTCACCCCGAAATTGTGGCGAAAATGCTCGACGAGGTGAAACCCGATTTCGCTCAATGCGACACGAAAGGTCACGCGGGACTTTCTTCCTATAAAACGAAAGCGGGCACTCAAGCCGACGAGATAAGAAACGACGTGCTTTCTATGTGGCGCACTCTCACGCGAGAGAGAGGCATTCCTCTTTATGCTCATCATTCGGGACTTTACGATATAACCGTCGCGAAAAATCATCCCGACTGGGCTATAAAAGATGAAGACGGAGTTATATCCGAAGACTACGTGTCTGTCTTTTCCCCTTATACAGATGAAATTCTCATACCGCAGTTGAGAGAATTGTGCGAAGCGGGAGTTGACGGAATGTGGATAGACGGAGACTGCTGGGCATCTTACGTCGATTACAGCGATTACGCCATTGCCGCATATGAAAAAGAGACAGGCAAAAAGCCCCCGAAGCGCGAACAAGAAGGCTTTGACGACTACTACCGTTTCTGCCAAAAGGGATTCGAAAAATATATAGAAAAATACATAACAGAGATTAAAAAGGATTACCCCGAAATTGAAATAACAAGCAACTGGGCGTATAGCGCGTATATGCCGCAACCTATTGATGCGCCTATCGACTTTATTTCGGGCGACTATGAGCCTAATAACTCCGTCCTCAGTGCGCGTTATCACGGCAGATGCATTGCCGCAAGAAATATGACGTGGGACCTTATGGCTTGGGGACAGAATTCTCGCCCGGGTAACTGGCGCGACATTGACAGGAATACGAAAGAACTAGCACAATACTGTCAAGAAGCGGCGCAGATAGTCTCGCTTGGCGGCGGTTTTCAATTCTTCAACATAATGTACGGCTACGGCGGTACAGTTCAAGAGTGGGCTATTCCTATGTGGCGCAAGGTAGCGGAATTCTGCCGCGCCCGTAAAGAGTTCTGCTTCCGTGCGAATACCGTTCCTCAAGCGACGGTGATTTACCCGAACGAACGCCTTCACACAGAGGATAATCATCTTTTCCCGCATTGGAAATATGACGGAATGAAGAGTGTTCGCGGTTGGATATATGCTTTGCAGGAGTCGGGAATTTCAAGTTCGGTTATATACGAATACCAACTTGCAAGTACAGATTTGTCGAAGTATCCTCTTCTTATACTTCCCTCTGCTTACGCAATGACAGAAGAAAGCAGAGAGGCACTCAAAAAATACGTAGAAAACGGCGGTCGCCTTGTAACAGAGCCTGACAGTTGCAAATATATATCGAGCCTCACGGGAATTGAAGTTGCTTCTTTCAGCGAAGAAAAGGCTATGTTCGTTGACTGCGGCGGTGAACTTTTCGCACTTACCGCAAAACATCCCGAAGTAAAGGTTAGCACGGCAAAAGAACTTTCGCAATGCTACAAAGCAAACTATTTCGACGGCAACCCAATGACCGCTTCGTATATAAACGAGTACGGAAAAGGAAAAGTAGTAACGCTTTCTTTCCCTCTCGGCACGCTTTACAGAGATAATATCTCCTCTCGCATAAGAAAGTACGTAAAAGATACGGTAAAAGCGACGGGATTTGTCCCTGCGGTAGAAATCGAAGGCAGTTCCTACGTAGAAGTAGCGCTCACAGAAAAGAACGGCAAGACGAATATAAACCTTCTTAATACGGCTGGTGCGCACAACTCTATAGGTGTAAGAAGTTACGGAGAAATTCCCACACTTTCAAATCTTACCGTGAAACTAAGATGCGAAAAGAAACCGAAGAAAGTCTACAGTGAGCCTGACCACAAGTCGGAGGCCAAGCGGTCT
>JAZOLR010000306.1:0-12862 GCA_045653255.1 Eubacteriales bacterium
TTAAGGTAAAACGAAACAAGGTATATAAATATGTGCCTGATGATATCAACGAGATAAAGGGTATATTCGCTATATCCGAAGATGAAGTAATATTGTCAAGTTCAACACATTCAAATTTGAAGGAATTCGAATGAGGTGGAAGAAATGGTTAATATAATTTTTGATATCATTATAGTTGCTATCATCGTTTTAGGAACAATTATTGGAGCAAAGCGCGGATTTTTTAAGGCGGTTTTACGTACTTTTACAGGCTTGATAACCGTTATAGTTGCATATTTTGCAACAGAACCCCTTTCGAAATTCATAAATGATAGATTCATATATCATAACCTTGAGGGGAAGATTTCGAATGCAGTAAATTCCCATCTCACAAACGCAGACATCTATTTAGACCCCGCGGTGCTCGCCGATGCAGTCCCCGATTCTCTTGGCGTGATTGCTTCTTTGGCGGGTTACGATATAAAAGAACTAGCAATATCTGCTTCTGAAAAAGGTCAGAACATTATAGCGACGTTTATAGAAAACGCATCTTCGGTAATTTCTGGAATAATTTCCTCTTTGATTGCTTTTGTTGTTTTGCTTGTGGGTGTGTACGTAGTATTACGCGTGCTTGCTTGTGTTTTGGACTTGATATTCAGTTCAATACCAGTCTTGAAAAAAATAAACAGAACACTTGGTATGATTTTCGGATTCTTGTGTTCTTTGATAAATTCTTGGATTTTTGTAATAGCATCGTATTCTATTATAAATCTTATTCGTGCTTCGTCACCTGGTTTTCTCGCGGATTTTTCGCGTGATGCAACGTATCTCTATAAATTTTTTACCAATTTCAATCCGATAAGTTGATTGAAACAAATTACTATAAAAGTTAAATAAATTTCATTTAAGGAAAGTAATATAATATGCAAATGTGTGCAAGATGCCAAAAAAGAGTGGCAGTGGTATTTATAACCAAACTTGAAAATAATCAGACAATAAACGAAGGACTTTGCCTGAAGTGCGCAAAAGACTTGGGAATAAAGCCCGTGAACGATATGCTGGAAAAAATGGGAATATCCGAAGAGGATTTTGACAGATTGTCGGAAGATATGAAGGATATGTTCGATAATATTCCAGACGGTGCCATGATAGAAAATGAGAGTGATGACAATGAAGACGGTGGCGCGCCCGCTATTGAATTGCCCAAAATTTTTCAGGATCTCGGCTTTGGCGGTTTGATTAACCGCAAAAATTCTGAAAATGGAAAGTCAAAGGAAAATAAAAAAGGTGAAAAAGTAGAGCAGAAACGAAAGTTTCTTTCTACCTATTGTCACAATTTGACAGAACAAGCCAAAAACGGACGCCTTGATAAAATAGTAGGTAGGCAAAGGGAACTCGATAGAGTGATTCAAATTTTGTGCAGAAGACAAAAGAACAACCCTTGTCTTATCGGTGAACCCGGTGTTGGTAAGACTGCGATTGCAGAAGCGTTGGCTCTCAAAATAGTTTCGGGTGATGTACCGTACAAACTTCGTGAATGTGAAATATACCTTGTCGACCTTACGGCTCTCGTTGCCGGTACTCAGTTCCGTGGACAGTTTGAGTCAAGAATTCTCGGATTGATTTCAGAGGTGAAATCTGCGGGAAAGATAATTTTGGTTATTGACGAAGTTCACAATATCGTTGGTGCTGGAGACTCCGAAGGGAGTATGAACGCTGCTAATATCTTGAAACCCGCACTTTCAAGAGGTGAGATTCAGGTAATCGGTGCTACAACGCTGAAAGAATATAGAAAGCATATAGAAAAAGATAGTGCTCTTGAACGCAGATTCCAACCCGTAATGGTGAATGAACCCTCTATAGATGAAAGTGCAGAAATTCTTCGCGGAATAAAGGGTTACTATGAAGATTTCCATTCCGTTAAGATTCCTGATAGCATAGTATACGACGCAGTTTCTTTGTCTGAACGTTACATCACGGATAGATTCTTACCCGATAAGGCTATAGACCTCATAGATGAGGCGGCATCACACGTCTCACTTTCTTCATTTGCTATAAGCGAGAAGAAGAATATTGATAAGCAACTTCTTGAACTTGCAAACGAAAAAGCAAAGATAGAAACTATGCCCGATAGCGATAATGCAGATAACAATGAAGAAAAATATCGCTTGATGGCGGATATAAAGGTTCGGGAACTTAACCTTTTGGAAAGACAAAAAGAACTTGAACAAGAATGCTCTAAAATTTCGTTAACTGTAAATGATTTGGCGGAAGTTATAGAAATATGGACAGGCGTTCCTGCTAGTGCTATTTCCACAAGTGAGTTTAAAAAACTTGAATCTTTAAAGAGCAATATTCTTTCTCGTCTTGTAGGACAGGACGAGGCTGTAGATGCTGTTGTTCGTGCCATAAAGAGAAAACGCTCCGGCGTATCTTATAGAGCTACTCCCGTTTCCTTTATATTTGCAGGTCCTACAGGAGTCGGAAAAACAGAACTTGTAAAAGTCCTTGCCGAAAACTTGTTCAATAAACCCGAATCACTTATAAGACTTGATATGTCTGAATATATGGAAAAGCATTCGGTATCAAAAATAATAGGAGCGCCTCCTGGATACGTGGGATATGACGAGGCAGGTCAACTTACGGAAAAAATAAGAAGAAATCCGTATTCTGTAATTTTGTTTGACGAAATAGAAAAAGCGCATCCCGACGTTTTGAACATCCTTTTGCAAGTGCTTGACGAAGGTCAACTTACCGATGCTTCGGGAAGAAAGGTAAGTTTTGAAAACTGCATAATTGTTATGACGACAAATGCAGGCTCCGACAAGGGAAGTGCTATATCAGGTTTTTCGGAAAGCGCAGAAACTGTTATGAAGGAAAAGACAGAGCGTGCTTTATCTCAATTTTTGCGTCCTGAATTTATCAATAGAATTGACGAAATAATCACTTTCAACAAACTCACCAAGGTCAATTTTGAAAACATTGCGGAAATTATGATGCAACAATTGAAATCGGCATTGAAAAAGAAGGGAATAGACGTACTCTATTCGTCCAAACTTCTTAATCATATAGCCGAGAAATCGTTCTCCGAAAAATACGGTGCACGTAATATGCGCAGATATATAGAGCGAAATATAGAAGATCTTTTGGCAGAGAAGATAATAGAGAATTACGATAAAAATATTACTGTCGTTAAGATAGATGTTAAAGCGGATAAGATAAACGTTTTGTGTAGTTAAAAGGTGAGAGTATGTCTTATAATCTTGAAAACAAATCCGCAAATGAAATAGAACGTTTTTTATCTACAGATTTGGAAAAAGGTTTGGATAAGAAAGCAGTTCAAGCGCGACTAAAGCATCGCAGGGAAGGTAAACTGCCGACAAAAGATATATCTTTTTTAGGTGTTGTCGCTTCTGTGGTATTCAGACCGTCTTTTGCGGTTCTTTCGATCGGTTTGATTATGGCATATTACATGTGCGATGCTTTAGAGGCTGTTTTTTGTACTGTTCTTGCCGCTTTATATTACGCTGCAGTTATATATCTTGATTATGTTTCCCGACTTTCGGAGTTTAGGCATAGAAGGTTGTTTTTGCAGTCGTATGACGTAATAAGAGGCGGTACTAAAGTTCAAACCAAAAGTTGTTATATTGTTGAAGGAGATGTCGTTATTTACAGTGTAGGCGATATTGTTCCTTATCTTTCGTATATTGTTTCAAGTAACGAAGATTTTAAAATCGAAAATGACGTTAAGGTTTTAGAAAGCGGAACGAAAATTCTTGCAGGTAGTTGCAAATGCATTGTCGTTGACTCTGCAAGAAAAAAACAAGGTGTGTCTGAAAAACAAAACGTTTTCTACAATGCCCAAAAAAACAGGATCAAAAAACTCTATTTTTTGCTTTGCGGTATTGCTGTGTTTTTTGCGGTCTTGACTTTCTTGCGCGATAGTGAGGGGGAGTATGTTTTTTCTATTTTCACCTTCCTCTCTATAATGCTATGTGGCGCAATTCCCGAATTTTTCGACTTGTGTTACGCGCTTCTTTTTAAACGACATATAGTTGATGCCAGAGTTCTTATTAACGGAAAAGAGTCTCTTGGAAAGTTGTCTTCTTTAGAATGCGTTGTTCTTGATGGAAACGTATTATTCAATGATGAGAAATTTTCTCCATTTTGCTTTTTTGCTAACGGTAACGTGTCGAAAAATAAGGATATTTCAAAATCGGAAAATCTCTCTCTTGCAAAAGTTGTCGCCAATACGGAAAAATTTTTGCCTAACTCTCTTTTTAAGGATAATTTTGCTTCATTTGTTGAAGGAAACTCGTCTGTTTCTTTTCGTGAAAAAGACGAAACTTTCAAGTTTGATACGGTTCTTTTCAAGGGTGATGATTACAAGAAGGCTTACGTTCGCGGAAAACTGGTTGATATTTTGGATTGCTCTGCGAAATGCAATTTTAATGGCAAGATTGTGTCCTTGGATAATGATGCGAAAGCGAATATCTTGAATAATGCTGAAAGGTTTTTAGCAAAAGGCTTTAGCGTTGTTGCGTATGCATATACGGAAAATCCGGAAATCACACTTTCTTCCTCTCACATAATCCATAAAAAACTTGTTTTTTGCGGTTTTTATGTGTGTAAGAAGACTATAAATGATGAATGTGAGAAGTTTTTTGATATACTTGAACACGATGGAATTCAGCCTGTTGTATTTATTGACGGAACTGCTGAAAACGTTGCGTTGTCTTTTTCTGGAACGCCCTCGCTTGCAAAGATGCGTGTGGTTGATTGCAAAGGTGTAAGTGCAACTGCCTCTCTTGCCGAAAAACTGTTGACAGAATACGATGTTTTTTTAAATGCAGATGAAAAAATGAGAAACGTTATTTTGCACGTGATTAGAGGAAACGAGTATAGAATGTGCATTTTTAACAACTCGGAATTAAGCGAATGCGAAAATGCATTTTCAAACGTTTTGATGCCTAAAACAATTGATACGGACAATCCCTCTCGAAAATATCAAAAAATTGATGCGATCGTAGATAACAAGATTGACTCAATATTGGTGATGTTTGAGAAGATTCATCAAATAAAGAGTCGTGTAATTTTCATTATAGATTATTTTGTGTTTTCACTTGCTGCTAAAATTTTTGTTTCATTGCTTGGTTTGTTTTTCGGCGTTTCCGTTTTCTCAATCTCGCAAATTGCGCTGTTAACTTTTTTGCTTGATTATTTTGCAGTATATACGTTAATTGAAACGAAATTTTCTGACAGAAAAACAGAAAATCTTATTGACTTTAGCAACGTTAAAAGCATTTTGCCTTTTTTGATATTGCCGTTGTTGCTTATTTTGTCAGGCTTTATATTGAAACCTTTTGTAAACGCCCCCTTGCAAGACGTAGTTATATCAGTATCTCTTATTTTTCAGGTTTTGCTTTCGATGTATTGCGTTTTGCTTCGCTCTTGTGTGGCAATATCTGAAAAGAGTATTTCTTTTGCTGCGGGATGTTTGTTCTTTTCCTTGTCGTGCGTATTCTTTGCACCTTTGGGAGAATTCTTTTCCGTAGTGGGCGGAGTTGCAAGTTTTTTAGGTGCGTTTTGTGTCCTTGTTATTTTTATAATTCTAATAACGATATTTAAAAAAATAAAATTTACATATAAAGAAAAGGAGATTAATAAAAATGAGCGAATGTACTCATAACTGTAGTACTTGTTCTTCGGCTTCGGGTTGCTCTTCGAAAGCAAAAGAGTCACTTTTGGCACCGCAGAACAGTTACAGCAACGTTAAACACGTAATCGGCGTAGTGAGCGGAAAAGGCGGCGTTGGAAAGTCACTTGTTACGTCTATGCTTGCCGTAACCATGAACAGAAGGGGATATACTACCGCTATTCTTGGTGCTGATATTACAGGCCCATCCATTCCCAAGGCATTTGGTTTGAAAACGGGATGTATCGAAGGAAGCGAAATGGGAATGTTTCCTGCAAAAACAAAAACAGGAATTGAGGTTATGTCTCTCAATCTTCTCGTTGTTGAAGAAGCGAAACCCGTCGTTTGGCGCGGTCCTGTTATTGCAGGTACTGTAAAACAATTTTGGACTGACGTCGTTTGGAATGACGTAGACTATATGTTTGTTGATATGCCTCCCGGAACAGGTGACGTTCCGTTGACCGTTTTTCAGTCGTTGCCTCTTGACGGAATTGTTGTCGTTAGCAGTCCTCAGGACCTTGTTTCTCTCATCGTGGAAAAGGCTCTTAATATGGCAAAACTCATGAATGTAAACGTTCTTGGTCTTGTAGAAAATTACAGTTACTACAAGTGTCCTTGCTGCGGAGAAGTTGCTCATATTTACGGCGAAAGCAAGATAGACGAATTGGCTTCATCCTTCAATCTTGACATTCTTGCAAAACTTCCTATCGATTCCGCACTTGCAAAACTTTGCGACAAGGGAATTATAGAGTTGATGGAAAACGATTATATGGATGCAGCAGCTGATATGATTGAGAAAAAACTCAAATAATTAGGCTAAAACAGCCAAAATAAAACGAATTGTTAAATTTTTAATTATATTTAAAAATTTTTAAAAAACTATGGACTTTTTTGTCATTATATAGTATAATAAATTGGATTGCATAAAAATCAATTTATAGTTAAATTTATCCAAATGAGGAGGAGTATAAAACCATGAAAAAGAATATGACCACGGTTAGCTTTCAGGGAACTGCAGAGCAGGAAGCAAAACTCAATGCCTTGATAGCAGAACTTAAAGGTGAAAAAGGTGCTGTAATGCGTGTTCTTCAGGGTGCACAGGAAATTTACGGCTATCTTCCGATTGAAGTTCAGAAGATGATCTCTGTAGGAATGGGCGTTTCTATGGCTGAAATATACGGAGTATCTACTTTCTATTCTCAGTTCGCACTTAACCCCAAGGGCGAAGTTGCTATCGCAGTATGTCTCGGTACAGCTTGCTACGTTAAGGGCTCGGGAGATATTATAAACAAGATTAGCGAAATCATCGGCATTCAGGCAGGCGAGACGTCTTCTGACGGTAAGTATAGCCTTGATGCTACACGTTGCATCGGTGCGTGCGGTCTTGCGCCCGTTCTTACCGTTAACGATGAAGTTTACGGAAGACTCGTTGTAGGCGACGTTCCCGCAATTCTTGAAAAATACAGATAATTATCTACTTACTAGAAGATATTAATTGGTCACGTTGAAAGGGCATAGAACAATATGAAAATCAGTGCGATTAAAGAACTTTTGGATGCTGAAGTTGTTTGCGGCGAAGACTTCCTCGACAATGAAGTATATTCCGCGTGTGGAAGCGATATGATGAGCGACGTTTTGGCTTACGTGAAAGATCAGGCGGTGCTCTTAACAGGACTTGTCAACTCGCAGGTAGTACGCACAGCCGAAATGATGGATATGGTCTGCATTGTATTCGTGCGTTCAAAAACACCGACGGAAGAGATGGTAAACCTCGCCCGTGAGCACGGAATCGTGTTGATGAAGTCCAAAAAACGAATGTACGAAGCCTGCGGAAAACTTTACAATGCAGGTCTCGGTATAAAAGGTGATTCGTGATGGAAGCAGTAAAATTCCATTTCAACGTTGACGGAGAAGATTTCAGTTCCGCAGGTCACGCTTCTATAAGCGTGAAAAAAAGTTTGCGGCAGTTAGGCATTCCGCCTGAAACTATTCGCAAGGTTTCGATTGCGATGTATGAGGGCGAGATAAATATGGTCATTCACGCAGGTGGTGGAGAAGCAGACGTTATTGTTTATGAGGATCGAATTGAGATTTGCCTCAAAGATGACGGTCCGGGTATTGCGGATGTAAAACTCGCAATGCAGGAAGGTTTTTCTACTGCACCCGACAACATTCGTTCACTCGGATTTGGCGCGGGAATGGGACTTCCTAACATGAAGCGTTACAGTGATTCTATGGAAATAGATACAGAACTCGGAAAGGGCACCTGTATTACAATGACTGTAAAACTATAAACATTGAAAAATAGGAGGAGCAAGGTGTTATGCATAATTATA
Source organism: Eubacteriales bacterium (assembly GCA_045653255.1). Lineage (GTDB taxonomy): Bacteria > Bacillota > Clostridia > Oscillospirales > CAG-272 > UBA1740. Next base: position 8,011 of record JAZOLR010000306.1, read on the forward strand.
AGCATTCGGTTTCGTTGGATGTTTCTCGTTGTACGGGATGTACTACGTGCCTAAAACGTTGCCCCACCGAGGCTATTCGAATTCACGACGGTCACGCAGTGATTGACACACACCGCTGTATAGATTGCGGAGTTTGTATTCGAATGTGCCCAAATAAAGCGAAAAAAGCGACGTATAGCAAGTTAGAACAGGTAATGAAGTATAAATGGAAAATTGCGCTTCCCGCACCTGCTTTATACGGTCAATTTGAGGAGTTGGAAGATATCGACTATGTTCTTCAGGGGTTGATTGATATTGGATTTGATGACGTCGTTGAAGTCGCACAAGCAGCAGAGATGGTTTCGGCTTATACGAGACTTTATCTGAAAACAGAAGGAATAGCAAAACCGATTATCAGTTCCGCGTGCCCTGTGGTGTTGCGTTTGATATCACTTCGCTATCCTACTTTGCGGGATCACATTATGCAGTTGCTTCCCCCTGTGGAAATAGCTGCAAAAATGGCTCGCGAAAAAACGAAAAAAGAACACCCCGAACTTTCCGATGAGGATATCTGCGTTTGCTTTATATCGCCGTGTCCTGCAAAGGTTAGTTATGTTAAAAACGGTTTCGGAGAATACAAGAGCGAAGTAACAGAAGTTCTCTCAATCAATGATATTTATTTCAACCTAATAAACGTTATGAGAAGAGAGAAATCTCCTGGACTTTATGCAAGGTCTGGAATGATAGGTATCAGTTGGGCTACGTCAGGTGGCGAAGCATCGGCTATATTTAACGACAAATATCTTGCGGCAGATGGTATTGAAAACGTAAATCGTGTATTGGACCAGTTGGAGAACGGAAACATTTCTTCGCTTGAGTTCATCGAGCTTAACGCTTGTCCTGGTGGATGCGTTGGCGGTGCAATGACTGTAGAAAATCCGTTCGTTGCCAAAGCAAGACTTCAGACATTGAGAAGATATCTTCCTGTTTCTCAAACATTTTTGAGAGATGATGAAAAAGATTATATCCCTCAGAGTTTCTTCTTCGATGAAGTTCCTACATATCTTCCTATTCAACGATTGAGTGAAAATTTCGGCGAATCTCTTAGGATGATGTCGATGATTCAGAAGTTAAGGGAAGAGTTGCCTGGAATTGACTGCGGTGCTTGCGGCGCGCCTTCGTGCCGTGCATTCGCAGAAGATGTTGTAAGAGGTAATGCAAACCGTTCGGATTGTGTTATAGAACGCAGTCGAGCATTGGGAAAATGTGATAAAGACAGCGAAGGAGACGAGAAATGACAGTCGCTGAAGTGGCAAAATTGCTTTCACTCAATGTTGTCGTTGATTCTGAAGACGACCGAGAAATATCAGGTGTCTATATTGGCGACCTTTTGAGTTGGGTAATGGGACGCGCTCAAAGCGGAAACGTTTGGATTACCATTATGTCTAATATCAACGTTGTGGCGGTTGCATCACTTGCCGACGTTGCGTGCGTTGTTTTGGCGGAAGGCGTTGTTCTTGCTGACGAAGTACGCGAAACGGCTAAACAAAAGGGCGTAAATGTTTACTCGTCGTCAAAAGATGCGTACGAACTTGCAATTTCGTTGTCGGATATTTTGAAATGAACCGATATTATTATGACTTTCACATACATTCCTGTTTGTCTCCTTGCGCAGATAATGATATGACACCTAACAATATTGCAGGCATGGCGTCACTTGCCGGTCTTAATATTGTTGCATTGACAGATCATAATTCTGCTAGAAATTGCCCTGCATTTTTTGCAGCGGCAAAAAGAAACGGTATAAAACCGATAGCAGGGAAGGAATTGACTACGTCTGAGGAAATTCACGTGGTATGTCTTTTTGAAGAACTTGGGGACGCGTTGCGTTTCAATGATGCAATAGATGAACAACGAATTTTAATCAAAAATAGATCCGATCTTTTCGGAGATCAATTTATTATGGACGAAAACGACGAAATTACGTCGAAAGAAGAAAATTTGCTTATAAATGCGACTATGATTTCTGTTGATTCCGTGCCGTCTTTGGTGAAGGAATTTAATGGAATATGTTATCCGGCGCATATTGATAGGGAAACAAATGGAATTATCTCGATTCTCGGGGCTTTTCCGTGCGATTCCGAATTTGATTTTGTTGAATTGCATGATGCAAACAAGAAAGAGTTCTATTGCGAAACTTATCCCATTTTGAAGGATAAATCATTTCTTGTAGGCACGGATTCGCATCACTTGTGGGACATAGCGGATAAAGAATTTTATTTTGAACTTGAAGATGAGCCGTATAGCAGCGCATTGATAAGAAAAAACCTTTTCAAACAATTGAGAGGTGAGGAAATTTGAAGGAATTGTCGTTGAATATTCTTGATATTTCCGAGAATTCGGTTAAAGCGGGAGCGAGTCTTATCCAAATCTCGTTAGATGAGGAAGATGACAAACTCACTTTGACAATTTCAGATAACGGTTGCGGTATGAAGCGAGAGATACTGGAGGGGGTTGTTAATCCTTTCTATACCACTCGCACAACAAGAAAAGTAGGTCTTGGTGTGCCGTTGTTGAAATTAGCCGCTGAACAAACGGGCGGAAACGTGACAATTGAGTCACGACACGAGTCGGAATTTCCCGAAACACACGGAACGTGTGTCGTTGCGGTTTTTTATATGGATCACATTGATTTTACGCCGCTTGGGGACGTTATTTCTTCGATTGTTACCTTAATTCAAGGGAGTCCTGAAATAGACTTCGTTTTTACGCACTCTATGAAAGAAGGAGTTGTCTCTCTTGATACAAGAGAGTTGCGCGAGGTTTTGGAGGGGGTGCCTTTAAATACTGTAGAGGTTCTTCATTGGATAAGTGACAGTTTGAAAGAGCAGTATGACTTGTTATAAACTTGCGTTTTATAAAATTTAATATAAAATAAAAATATAGAGTAAGGAAAGGAACTAAAACTATGAAATCATTGGCAGAACTTGCAGCCATCAGAGACAAGATGAAGGATAAGATAGTTCTCCGCGAGGGAATTAACGAAACCAGAATCGTTGTTGGTATGGCAACATGCGGAATCGCAGCAGGTGCTCGTCCCGTTCTCAATGCATTTGTTGAGGGCGTGAGCAAAGAAGGTCTTGGCGGTCAGGTAACTGTATCACAGACAGGATGTATCGGTATTTGCCAGTACGAACCCGTTGTTGAAATTTATCAGGCGGGCAAAGAAAAGGTCACTTACGTTAAGATGACCGCTGAAAAGGCAGAAAAGGTACTTAAAGAACATATCAAGGGTGGAAAGGTTGTTGCAGAATACACCTACCCCTCAAATAATTAATGGAGGTATCAATTTATGATTCGTGCACATGTGTTATGTTGTGGCGGTACGGGTTGTACTTCGTCAGGAAGCCCTAAAATTCAGGATCTTTTCAAATCCGAAATCGAAAAACTCGGACTTGCAGAGGAAATAAAAGTAGTTCAGACCGGTTGTTTTGGTCTTTGCGCTCTTGGTCCTGTAGTTATAGTTTATCCCGATGGAACTTTTTACAGTAACGTTACTGAAGCAGACGTTGCAGAGATAGTTTCCGAGCATTTGCTCAAGGGTCGTATCGTTGATAGATTGGTTTACAACGATGTAGCAGACAAGGAAGCAGCAAATGAGACTACTTCTCTTAACGATACTGCTTTCTACAAGTCTCAGCTTCGTATTGCTCTTAGAAACTGCGGTGTTATAAACCCCGAAAATATCGAAGAGTACATAGCTATGGACGGTTATGCCGCACTTGGTAAGGTTCTTACAGAAATGACTCCTGATGAGGTTATCCAGACCATACTCGATTCCGGATTGCGCGGACGCGGTGGTGCAGGATTCCCTACAGGACTTAAGTGGAAGTTTGCTTCCGGAAACCGTGGACAAGTTCAGAAGTACGTATGTTGTAACGCAGACGAAGGTGACCCGGGTGCATTTATGGACCGTTCTATTTTGGAAGGTGACCCTCATGCTCTTATTGAAGCAATGGCTATAGCAGGTTATGCTATCGGCGCAAATCAGGGTTACGTTTACGTTCGTGCTGAGTATCCTATCGCAGTTAAGCGTTTGCAGATCGCTATCGATCAGGCAAAGGAATACGGTCTTCTCGGCAAGAACATTTTTGAAACCGGTTTCGATTTCGATCTCGACATTCGTCTTGGCGCAGGCGCGTTTGTTTGTGGTGAGGAAACCGCTCTTATGACTTCTATCGAAGGTAAGCGCGGCGAACCCCGTCCCCGTCCTCCGTTCCCTGCAGTAAAGGGATTGTTTGCATCTCCTACAGTTCTTAACAACGTTGAGACTTATGCTAACATTCCTCAGATAATCCTTAAGGGTACTGAATGGTTCAACTCAATCGGTACAGAAAAGTCCAAGGGTACAAAAGTATTTGCACTCGGTGGAAAGATAAAGAATACAGGTCTTGTTGAAGTTCCTATGAGAACTACACTTCGCCAGATCATCGAAGAAATCGGTGGCGGTATTCCTAACGGTAAGAAATTCAAGGCTGCTCAGACAGGTGGTCCTTCCGGCGGTTCTATCCCCGCATCTCTCATCGATACTCGTATTGATTACGATAACCTTCTCGCTATCGGCTCTATGATGGGTTCAGGCGGTCTTATCGTAATGGATGAAGATAACTGTATGGTTGACATTGCTAAGTTCTTCCTTGAATTCACAGTTGATGAGTCTTGCGGTAAGTGTACTCCTTGCCGTATGGGTACTGTTAGATTGCTTGAAATCCTCAATAAGATTACAAGCGGTAACGGAACACTTGAAGACCTTGACAAACTCGAAGAACTTTCTTACTTCATTAAGAGCGCATCTCTTTGCGGTCTTGGCCAG
>JAZOLR010000307.1:0-4942 GCA_045653255.1 Eubacteriales bacterium
CCGCAACTCTGCCCGTGTGTTCTGTACGCGGAGTTGCATACTCCACTTTCACCATTATTCATATTTTGAATAATCAGATAGCCGACATTATTCAGTACGATAATCCCCACGTAATTCTTATAAGAGATTACGAGCAGTATGATTATCCGAAGACCGAAATGAATATCGGCGGAAAGAAAATATACAAATCAACCGTCAAATTGCAGGAAAACGACGTATTCATCGCTATGAGCGACGGTTGCCCCCACGCAGGAATGGGTGGAAAGTACAACTTCGGTTGGAAAAGGGAAGATATAGCGGAGTATATGCAAGCGCTTGTTGCGGGAGGCTATACCGCAAAAAATCTTTCAACGATTCTCGTAGAGGAGTGTAACAAACTTTACGGCGGCGCGCCGGGTGACGATACAACCGCGTGCGTTGTGAAAATCAGACAGCGTGAGCCGATGAATATTCTCTTTGGCCCGCCTTCAAACCGCGACGATGCAGACCGTATGATGTCGCTCTTCTATTCAAAGAAAGGAAAGCATATTATATGCGGCGGAACTACCTCCTCAATTGCAGCAAAATATCTCGGAAAGCAGGTCAAAGTAAGCCTTAATTTTGAGCAGAGCGACATTCCGCCCATTGCTCATATTGATGGAGTTGTCCTTGTTACCGAGGGCGTTATCACTATGAATAGGGTTATCCAGTACGCAAAGGACTATCTCGGTGAAAACAGTATGTACGAGGATTGGAATTTCAAAAAAGACGGCGCTTCTCTTATAAGCAGACTGCTCTTTGAAGAAGCAACAGACATAAACTTCTACGTTGGAAGGGCCGTGAACCCCGCTCACCAGAACCCCGACCTTCCCATAAACTTTAACATAAAAATGAATCTCGTGAAGGAACTTTCAGATTGTTTGAAGAAAATGGGAAAACGCATTAAGGTTAGTTATTTTTAAGGAGAAATCAAATAGTTATGCGCAAGTTTGACACGAAAGTACAATATTTGAAATATAAAGTTCTGCGCGAAGTGGCTCGTCTCGCTTGGGATGATAAACTTCTTGAGAACTTGCTTGACATCCCTGCAAAACTTATACCCGGTAAAGAGCCTACAATGCGTTGTTGCGTGTATAAGGAGAGAGCGATTCTCGGCGAGCGCGTGAAAATAGCGATGGGCGGCGACAAGAACAGCCCGAACGTTATCGAGGTTATCGATATTGCGTGCGATGAATGCCCCGTCGGCGGATTTGAGGTTACAAACGCTTGCCGCGGTTGTCTTGCACATCGTTGCGAAGACGTGTGCAAGTTCGGCGCTATCTCGTTTGACACAAATCACGTCGCGCATATTGACAAGTCAAAATGTAAAGAGTGCGGCGCGTGTGCAAAGGTGTGTCCCTACACCGCGATAGTGAGCAGAAAACGCCCCTGCCAGAACGCCTGCAAGGTGAAGGCGATTTCTATGAATGAGGAAAAAGCGGCAAAAATCGACAACTCAAAATGTATACAATGCGGCGCGTGCGTGTATCAGTGTCCCTTCGGCGCTATTATGGACAAGTCCTATATGGTGAATGCAATAGATATACTCAAAAAGAGCGAGAGAAATCTCCGCGGCGGTAACTATAAGGTCTACGCCGTTGTCGCTCCGTCTATTTCAAGCCAATTCACCTATGCGAAGTTAGGTCAGGTTATAACGGGCTTGAAAAAACTCGGCTTCCACGACGTAATAGAGGCGGCTCTCGGCGCAGATATGGTAGCAATGGCAGAAGCAAAGGAACTTTCCGAAAAAGGACTCCTTACAAGTTCGTGTTGTCCTGCGTTCGTGCAGTATATAAAGTCTGCGTTCCCCAACCTTGTCGAGCATATCTCTCACAATATGTCCCCTATGACAGTCCTTGCAAAGTACATAAAGGAAACTACCCCCAACGCAAAGGTTATCTTTATCGGCCCTTGTACCGCAAAGAAAGCGGAAGCGCAACTTGAAGAGGTCAAGCCATACGTAGATACCGTACTCACGTTTGAGGAACTCCAGGCGCTCTTTGATAGTCGCGATATAGAACTCGGCGAACTCGAAGAAGGCGTGCTTGACAACGCTTCCTACTTCGGACGTATCTTTGCGAGAAGCGGAGGTCTTACAGACGCCGCAGCGCAGGCTATAAAGGAGCAAAACATTGATTTTGAGATAAAACCCGTAGTTTGTGACGGAATTGAAGCCTGCAGAATGGCTCTTCTGAAACTAAACAAAGGCATTCTTGACGGTAACTTCATTGAGGGTATGGCGTGTATCGGCGGTTGTATCGGCGGCGCAGGATGTCTTACCCACGGTGAGAAGAACAAAGCCGAAGTAGACAAATACGGAAGAGAAGCATTTGAGAAAAATATAAGCGATGCAATATCTCTTTTGAAGTAATAACTCCATATAAAAAATCACTTATGGCAACTGCCATAAGTGATTTTTTTGTAAATGAAATTTTAAAAATTACGCCTCTTCGCTCACTTCTACCGTTATCTTTCTTATCATAATGCTCTTTACGGGAATACCGTCAGCATTGGGATAATTGAAGTCGCTATATATCATAATGCAAGAGTTATAACCTGTTGTAAGCAGATTGGTATAGAAGCAGGAATGCTTCATAAAGTTCGTGTCTTCCCCCGGTGTAAGCGGTATGGTTATGGGGTCTGCCCATTCCACGCCCGACTCGTCTGAGGTCGCACGCAATTTGAGGATAGGACGTCCGTAAGTTGCGATAGTCACGTTGCAGGGAAGAGTGAGTATCTGAGGACGAACACCTATATCGTCAAATGCAACGGGCGCAGTCCAAGTCTTGCCCTTGTCGGTTGAACGGCAAATATATATAGGATTCTTTCTGTAATCCGTGTTTGCCGTCGGATTTGTAAAGCCCGTTCTCATCAACATAATGAACGATCCGTCAGGCATTACGTTCATCATAGGCTCGGTAAAACCTTCAATGTAGTCGGTTTTTTCGTTTTCTTTGTTTACTTCGTCGGTTACGGAAATCTGTGAAAGATATTTCCACGAGTGACCGAAATCACAAGACTTGAATACGTATACGTTAGAAAAATTAGGATACTTCGTAATTGCGTTTTCCTTGCAATCCGCGCTTGAGTTGAAGCCGTGTCCGTACGTCGAGCAGTAAAGTGCCCCCTCGTGCGAGACAATTCCGTTTTTGTTAGCGAGAGAAAATCTCGTTGTAGTGGGGAAAAGCAAGTCATCTGTTTTTGACGCAGTTCGCAAAGCCATGAAAGGCCACTCTATTTCGCATTCGATTTCGCGCTTTTCACCCGTGTTTACGTCTACTTCAATACCGAATACTTTCTTTCCTTCGTCCTCTTTTATATCATCGGCGAAATACATCTTTCCTGTTGGAGGCGCGTGTACGGGTTTCTTGCCGTCGAAGACGAAAGCGGGAGTGTAATTTTTCAGATGCTCTACCTTGTACGCGCCAACTCTTTTGAAAGCGGCAAAATATTTTCCGTCGTTTACAAGTTCGTGAGCAAAGGCAACTTTGTCGCCTTCTTTCATTGCGCCCCAGGTATTACCGCCGTCGTAAGTGTATAACTCCGAAAATGTTCCGTCATATTTTATCGTATCGCTTGTATATTCCCAACTTGCCTGTATACCGCCCATCTTTGTAGCGAGAAGTCGCGGAAACTGATTATGTCCCCAAGCGTTATCTCCTACTTTGCCTTGGAAAAGTACGGTAGGCTCACTTATTTTGAGTTCGAACTTTTTCATAATTTATGCTTTCTCCTTGCAAGAGTATTTTTTGTTTACCAGAACGAAAGAAATTCCTGACGCCACCTGACAAAATCCCGCGAGCGCGAGAAGCACGGGAATGGGCAAAAATGCCGCTACCGTGGTCGCAATAAGCGTACCCGCATTTTGAAAAACTATTCTCCACGCATTGTACGGCCCCGCAATCTCTACGGGAATTATCTTTATGAGCATAGCAGGCGTTGAATAGTCTACGAGCGTCCTGCCGAAAATTATAATTCCGTATATAACCAAAAACAGAAGTTTGTTTTCAACAAGCAGCAAAGGTATAATAGCAACCGTTATACTGCCTATAAACAGAGTAATATGCGAACTGACTTTTTTTGCTATTAAAGAGAGCAGACCGCAAGAAAGCACCGCCGCAAGACTGTTTACAGATACCATCACCGTAGTTACGCGCTCCGTATATCCGAGGTCAAGCGCAATAGTCGCAAGCACTGTTGTGATACCCATAGCAAATCCGCGCAAAATATTCGCGTGAATAAGATGAGAAAACAAAGGCATCTTCAAAAGCGTGAATACAGTAACGCTCTTGCTCTCTTTTGCCTTTTGTATATCCTTTTCTATGGGGCGAAGACTCTTTTGCACCCAAGTTGTTATGAAAGCGATAAACATAAGAATCGCCGCTATCATAAACGATACGCGCATTACGCTTATAAAAGGATATTTTGCCGTCATTGCCGAAATTATAGTCCCCACTCCGAGAGAAAGAAGCATAGACATCATTCCGCATAGCGAGGTCATAACTCCGTATTCTCCTGTGCGGTATATGTAGTAGGGAACTTTGTATTGACATACGTTATATAGACCGACGAAAACGTATTGCACGACACCCGTTGCCGCAATCAGCAAAAACGTCGACAGCGTTGCGCTTTTTATTATAGCAAACGGTATGTAGAAAAGAAATAGTAAGCACGCAGGAATAGCGGTCATAGCCGAATACTTTATAGGGTTTCTTTTCTCTGTACAGTTAGCGCACAGTATCATCGTCAACACGTTTGCAGTATGCAAAAGCGAGGTGTGTATATAGATAAGAGTACTGCTAAATCCCAAAGCCGCAAGAAACGTCTGCATTAGAGTGCCTGCCGCACACATCATAGCGACACTTCTTGCTGAATAGGCGACAAGTTCGTTTATTTTATTTTTCGTATAAACGTCAAGCCGTTT
>JAZOLR010000308.1:0-8725 GCA_045653255.1 Eubacteriales bacterium
TGGAAGACATCTCAGATGCCTTTATAGCCGTACCAGGTGGAGTTGGAACTTACGAAGAATTTTTTGAAGTTCTCACTCTAAAGCAATTACAACAGCACAACAAGCCCATCGTTTTATTCAATATAAATCATTTTTACGACAAGTTTGAAGAACTCCTCGTCCATACGGTAGATACCGGTTTTATGAAGCAGGAATGCAAAGACGTGTATAAAATCTTCACTTCTGCCGAAGAAATACTTGAATATATTGAAAATTATAGTGAAACAAACGCAAATGTTAATAAATATTGAGGACAATATGACACAGTCGGAACAACTAAAAACAAACGAATTTTGTCAAACCATAGACGAACTAGAAAAGAAAAATTCTAAAATCATTTTTCTTTATATGCTATTTTGGTCGGTCACGTTTTTGGCGGCAACCCCGATAGTATGTATTTTAAGTGGCGAAGGAAAGGATATTTTCTATAATTTCTACCTCATACTCACTTCTCCTTCAAAACTCGTCACAGACTATTTCGACATTGGTGGACCCGCAAGTACGCTTCTAAACACCGCTCTTTGCGGACTCGCTTGCAACATCATAACGTTAACTTCGAAAGCAAAGTCAAATTCAAGTGTCCTCGCGGGTTATTTTCTTGTTATCGCGCATTGCTTTTACGGTTTGAATTTGGTCAACATGTGGCCCACTTTTTTCGGTGTATACGTATACTGTATTGCTACGAACAAAAAATTCGCAGAAAATCTGCATATTGCAATGTTTGCCACTTCCCTTGCCCCCTTTGTAAGTGACTTTTTGTTCAGATATACGATAGGCGACAGTTACGTATTTGGAAAGACACAAATTACTGTAACGGGATTCGTACTTGCTATAGCATTCGGAATTGCGGCAGGCTTTATCGTTCCCGCACTCTTGCCCGGCACGAGCAAGATGCATAGAGGTTTTAACCTTTATAAAGCGGGACTTGCTATTGGTTTGCTCGGTTGCTTTATTTTCGCGTTTATGTATGAAACGCTCGGACTTACCGCGCCCGAAGTTATTGTACGCGGAAACGAACTTTACGCAAAGCACAGTTATTCATACGCAAAATATATGAATCCTATATTCCTTTTCATTTTCGTCACTTCAGTAATCGCAGGATATTTGATGAACGGAAAGAATTTCCACGGCTACAAGCGGCTTCTACGTAGTACGGGGCACGGAGTTGACTTTTCTATTAAATACGGAATGCCAAACTCACTTATAAACATTGGAATATACGGACTGCTTATTCTTTTGTATTTGAACGTTATTTTCCTTCTGACAGACGGCGTCGGCTACACGGGCGCAACTGCAGGAGTTACAATTGCCGCAATTACGTTTTCGGCATCCGGACAAAATCCGAGAAACGTATGGCCGATAATTCTTGGATACGCCGCTTTATACATACTCGCAAGTGCACTCTGCTCACTTATAGGTCTTGAAATGACTTGGTCACTTTCTACACAAGGTTACATAAACGGTCTTGCGTTTGCAACGGGACTTTGCCCTTTTACCGGAAAGTATGGATGGAAAATCGGAATGCTTGCAGGATTTATGAGTGCGATAATATGCACGTCAACGCTTGCGATGCGCGGCGGTTTCGTTCTCTATAACGGAGGTCTCACCGCAGGACTTACCGCGCTCATTCTCGTTCCTATTCTTGATTTCTACAAAGTAAAAGAAAAATTCAAAGAAGAAGACTGATTTTTTAAACAAAACAACACCCCGACAAATTTTAAAGTTTGTCGGGGATTTTATTAGAAAAAGAAAATTGCCCACTCGAAAGTGGGCAATCAAAAGTTCACTTAATTATTCTTCTACAATGAAAGATGCAAGTTGCTCAAAGAGCGCGGTGCAATCCTCTGCGTGTGCTGTGAGTTTGATAGGGTTGAGCAAGTCAAGGCTAAAAATACCCATAATAGACTTTGCATCTACGATATATCTTCCGGATGACAAATCAATATCAATATCGGAAGCGCTCACGATGTCAACAAATTTACGCACGTCCTGTATTGTAGAAAGACGAATAAAAATTGTCTGCATTTTGTACATCTCCTTTTCTTAATTTTACTTGATTATATCAAAAAGATCAATGTTTGTCAATAGAGGTAAATGATAATATTTCGACCAAAAAGTATCTTTTTATGTTTATTTTTACATTTTTTTGAATTTTATTTGTAAAATTTTGAAATAACACTTGAAGTTTTTAAAATATAGTATATATTTGTAATGGTATAACAATTAAAATAACGGAGGTTAATCATGTTAGTATCTGCAAAGGAAATGCTCACAAAAGCAAAGGAAGGACACTACGCAGTAGGTCAGTTCAACATCAACAATCTTGAATGGACGAAAGCCATTCTCCAGACGGCACAGGAACTCAATTCTCCTGTAATCCTCGGTGTATCCGAAGGTGCCGGAAAATATATGTGCGGTTACAATACCATTGTTGGTATGGTAAACGGAATGCTCGAAACTCTCGGCATTACCGTTCCCGTTGCACTTCACCTTGACCACGGCTCATACGACGCCGCTCTCGCTTGCATCAATGCAGGTTTCTCATCCGTAATGTTTGACGGATCACACTACTCTATAGAAGAAAACATCGAAAAGACAAAAGAACTCGTTCGCATCACAGGCGAAAAGAACATCTCTCTCGAAGCAGAAGTTGGTTCTATCGGCGGCGAAGAAGACGGCGTTGTCGGAATGGGCGAATGCGCTGATCCTGATGAATGCAAGATGATCGCAGACCTCGGCGTTACAATGCTCGCTGCAGGTATCGGAGACATCCACGGTAAATATCCTGAAAACTGGGCAGGTCTTTCTTTCGATACACTTGATAAGATTCAGCAGAAGACAGGCACTATGCCTCTCGTTCTCCACGGAGGTACAGGTATCCCTGCAGATATGATAAAGAAGGCAATTGACCTCGGCGTATCAAAGATCAACGTTAACACCGAATGTCAACTTGCATTTGCTGCTGCTACACGCAAGTACGTTGAAGAAGGCAAGGATCTCTCCGGCAAAGGCTTTGACCCCCGCAAACTCCTCGCTCCCGGCGTAGAAGCAATCAAGGTTACTGTAAAAGAAAAGATGGAACTCTTCGGTTCTGTTAACAAGGCGTAAATTATGTCAAACGTAGTTTCCCCCGAAAAATCACGAGCAAAAAAACTCGGCGATAGCGTCGTTTCTGCACTTAACTCGAGATTTTTTGACGCGTATTATTGCGATAACGCAGAAGAGGCAAAAGCACTTGCGCTTTCGCTTATTCCAAATGGTGCGTCAATTGGTTTTGGCGGCTCGGTCACAATTTCTCAAATAGGTCTTTTAGACGAGTTGAGAAACGGAAGTTACAATCTTATCGACAGAGATAGCGTTCCCCCGTCAGAAAGAGGCGCGTTGATGAGAAAGGCTCTTACTTCTGATGTTTTTCTCACAAGTTCAAATGCTATAACGGAAGACGGTCAGTTATTTAACATTGACGGCAACGGTAACCGTGTTGCCGCTATGATATACGGCCCTGAAAGTGTTATAGTTATTGCAGGAATAAACAAAGTAGTGAAAGACGTAAACGCCGCAATGTCAAGGGCGAGAAATCTAGCAGCCCCGACAAACGCGCAACGCTTTGACATTGAAACACCTTGCAAGAAAACAGGCGCTTGTGCCGATTGTAAATCAAAAGATTCAATCTGTGCGTATATGGTAACAACGCGTATATGCCGCCCTGCTAAAAAGATCAAGGTTATCATCGTTGGGGAAAATTTAGGTTTTTAATCAAGCCAAATACAAATATTCAAAACCGCAGAATGACTTTCTGCGGTTTTTTGTTTCAAATATGCTTATATTGTGATTATTTTGATATTTTTTATTTTTTCTATTGACATTAGTAACGTTATATTGTATAATTGTATACAATAATACAAAAGGGAGGTTGCTATTATGCTTGAAATTTCTAAAAAAACTAATCTACTCGAGCAAAAAGTTTATAAATATTCTTTACAAGACGTAGAAAGCCCCAATTTATATAGAGATATTTACAGTTATTCCGATGTACCGAAAGTCCCCTTCAACCATAGACGAGTTCCTATGTCTATGCCTGAGGAAATATGGATAACAGATACTTCTATGAGAGACGGTCAACAGTCGGTAGAACCCTACACTGTAAAACAGATCGTAGATCTATTCAAACTTCTTTCGAGACTCGGTGGTCCTAAAGGTATTATAAGACAGTCGGAGTTTTTCATTTACAGTAAAAAAGACAGAGAGGCTGTAGAAAGATGTATGGATCTCGGTCTTGAATTCCCCGAAATAACTACCTGGATAAGAGCAAGCCGAGAGGATTTCAAACTTGTCAAAGACCTAGGTATAAAAGAAACGGGAATTCTCGTGTCATCTTCTGACTATCATATATTCAACAAACTTGGTATGACAAGAAGTCAGGCGATAGACCACTATCTCGCTACGGTTGCAGATGCATTCGAGGCAGGTGTTCGTCCGAGATGCCACCTTGAAGATATAACAAGAGCAGACTTCTACGGCTTCGTAGTTCCCTTTGTAAATGAATTACAACAAATGTCGGAAGACGCAGGAATCCCTGTAAAAATCAGAGCGTGCGATACCATGGGATACGGCGTACCGTACACCGAAGTTGCACTTCCGCGAAGCGTTCCCGGCATTATATACGGTTTGCAGCACTACTCCGACGTTCCCAGTGAAATGATAGAGTGGCACGGTCATAACGACTTCTACAAAGCAGTTGCAAACGCATCTACCGCTTGGCTTTACGGTGCGTGTGCAGTCAACTGTTCTCTTCTCGGAATCGGAGAAAGAACAGGCAATATTCCGCTTGAAGCAATGGTGTTTGAATACGCTTCACTTCGCGGTACTCTTGACGGAATGGACACTACTGCTATAACTGATATTGCTGAATATTTTGAAAAAGAAATGGGATACGCAATACCTCCCATGACACCGTTTGTTGGAAGAAACTTCAATACTACAAGAGCGGGAATTCACGCAGACGGACTTTTGAAAGATCAAGAAATATATAATATTTTTGATACAGAAAAATTCCTTAACCGACCTGCATCGGTAACAATAAGCAAGACTTCAGGGCTTGCAGGTATTGCATATTGGATAAACCAAAACTACAAACTTTCAGGTGAAGATATGCTTGACAAGCGCGATCCCCTTGTGTTGAAACTCAAAGAATGGGTTGACGTAGAATACGAAGACGGGCGTCAAACCGTTTTGAGCAATTCCGAAATTGAAGAAAAAATAGCCGAAATAACAAACGGAAACTTCCCTGCAAAAAAATAAAAAAGAGGACGATTTTATGAAACACGAATCTATTGCCGACAAAGTATTTATTCAACTTGAATCGGATATTCTAAGTGGAAAATATGCAGTCGGCGAGGTTCTCACCGAAATAAAACTTTCAGAAGAATTCAAGGTAAGCAGAACACCAATAAGAGAAGCATTACGCCGACTTGAACAAGAAAATCTCATATCAGAATCCGGAAAAGGCGTTGTAATTCTCGGATTGAGCAAGAAAGACCTGTCGGATATTTACGAAATCCGTATGAGAATTGAAGGTCTTGCTGCAAGATGGGCGGCAGAAAATATAAGCGACGAACAACTTGAAAAACTGTCAGGAGTTTTAGATTTACAAGAATTCTATACCGAAAAAGAAAAAACCAACGAAATCAAAAATACCGACTCTTCATTCCACGATATTATTTATAAATGTTGTCAAAGCGACTCGTTGAATGATATTCTCTGCACACTTCACAAAAAGATACAGATTTTTCGCAAGCGTTCGATAGAAAACAATGAGCGCGCAGTTCTTGCGGTAAACGAACACAGAAAAATATATGAAGCATTGAAACGGCACGACGGCGACGAAGCGGAAAGACTTACCGTGGAACACATAAAAAATGCCAAAAACAACCTTTTAGACGTATTCGATGCAAATTAACGGAGGCTAACATGGGACTCACCATAGCACAAAAAATCATAAAAGACCACTTAATCGAAGGAAAAATGGAGGCAGGCACAGAAATCGCCCTTCGCATTGACCAAACACTTACGCAAGATGCAACGGGAACAATGGCATATCTCGAATTTGAAAGCATTGGAATTCCGAGAGTTAGAACCGAGCGTTCTGTTGCTTATATAGACCACAACACGTTGCAATCAGGATTTGAAAACGCAGACGACCATTTGTATATACAAAGCGTTGCTAAAAAATACGGCATATACTTTTCACGCCCCGGAAACGGAATCTGTCATCAAGTACACCTTGAAAGATTCGGCAAACCCGGAAAGACGTTGATAGGTTCGGATAGCCACACCCCCACAGGCGGCGGAATAGGAATGCTCGCAATGGGCGCAGGCGGTCTTGACGTAGCGGTCGCAATGGGTGGCGGCGCATACTATATCACAATGCCGAAAATGTACAAAGTAAACCTCACGGGCCAACTTAACGATTTCGTAACGGCAAAAGATATAAGCCTTGAAATTCTCCGTATACTTTCAGTGAAAGGTGGAGTAGGCGCAATAATTGAATGGGGCGGCGAAGGAATAAAAAATCTCTCCGTACCCGAACGTGCAACTATAACCAATATGGGAACAGAACTCGGCGCGACAACGTCTATTTTCCCCTCTGATGAAGTAACAAGAGAATTCCTTCGTGCAGAAGGTAGAGAATGCGATTTCGTACCTCTTGAAAGCGACGCAGATGCAGTATACGACAAGATAATAGATATAGATATGTCTTCGCTCAAGCCGATGATTGCAAAACCTCACAGTCCCGATAACGTAGTGAGTGTTGATTCTTTGAAGGGTGTAAAAGTTGATCAGGTTTGTATTGGCTCATGCACCAATTCTTCCCTGCTCGATATGTTAAAAGTTGCGGCATTGTTAAAGGGCAAAACCATTTCCCCTGATGTAAGCCTTTCAATTTCCCCCGGTTCAAAACAAGTTCTTTCAATGCTTGCGGATTGCGGTGCGCTTTCCGATATAATTGCATCAGGCGCGCGAATTCTTGAATGCGCTTGCGGACCTTGTATAGGAATGGGATTTTCTCCCAATTCTTCAGGCGTAAGTCTTCGCACGTTCAATAGAAACTTTGAAGGCAGAAGCGGAACGGCAGACGGAAAAGTATACCTTGTTTCTCCTGAAACCGCAGTTGCCGCTGCGCTTACGGGTTATATCACAGACCCACGTGAACTCGGTGTAATGCCAAAGGTAGAGTTGCCGAAAGAATTCAAGATAAACGACAGCGCAATTCTCGCCCCTGCAAGTGAAGAAGAAGCAAAAGACGTTGAAATTATACGCGGTCCCAATATAAAGAGTTTTCCCGACGGAAAAGCATTGACAGACAATATAAGCGCTCCTTTACTCTTGAAAGTTGGAGACAATATCACAACCGACCATATAATGCCGGCAGGAGCAAAAATCCTCCCCTTCCGTTCAAATATCCCTTATCTCTCTCAATTCTGCTTTGGTGTTTGTGACAAGGAATTCCCTGAAAGAGCGTTAAAGTTGGGAGGCGGTTTCGTTGTTGGTGGCTCTAACTACGGTCAAGGTTCTTCAAGAGAACACGCGGCGCTTGTACCGTTGTATCTCGGAGTGCGCGCAGTAATTGCAAAAAGTTTTGCTAGAATTCACGCAGCAAACCTCATAAACGCAGGCATACTTCCCTTGACTTTCAAAAATCCCGATGATTTTGAATTCCTTAACCAGAATGACAACTTGACGTTGAAAAATGTTTTTGAAGGCCTCGAAAGCGGAAATATAACCCTCACAGTAGAAGGTAAATGCGATATACCTCTTACGTGCAATCTCACGAAGCGTCAACGAGATATACTTCTTGCAGGCGGTCTGCTCAAATACACAAAAAACAACTGATTTTGAGGTGTAATATGGAAAACTATATAGAACTTGCAACCGAGCATTTCCGTCAGTTGCTATGCGAACAACTCGAACGCGTAAAAAGAATGGAAAACGATACGGAAGTAAAAGATTTTTCGAAACTCGAAAAAATTAAAATAG
This sequence comes from Eubacteriales bacterium, assembly GCA_045653255.1. Classification (GTDB taxonomy): domain Bacteria; phylum Bacillota; class Clostridia; order Oscillospirales; family CAG-272; genus UBA1740. Next base: position 8,077 of record JAZOLR010000308.1, read on the forward strand.
GCGTTTGTAGCGGAGACGGAATAGGTCCAATTATATGTAACGAAGCAGAAAGACTACTATCATTTCTCCTAACTGACGAAATAAACAACGGCAGAATCGAAATAAAGAAAATCGAAGGTCTTACAATTGAAAACCGTGAAAAATGCCAAAAGGCAATCCCCGACGATGTTCTTGCTAATATAAAAGATTGCGACGTCCTTTTGAAAGGTCCTACCACCACACCAAACGGCGGCACTATGGAAAGCGCAAACGTCGCTATGAGACGGGAACTTGATCTCTATGCAAACCTTCGCCCAATTAAAATAGCAGAAAAAAACATTGACTGGGCATTTTTCAGGGAAAACACCGAAGGTGAATATACTCTCGGGAGCAAAGGTATTGACATTCCCGAAAAACTCGCGATGGACTTTAAGGTAACTACCGACCTCGGCACAAAACGAATAGCGCGCGCCGCGTTCAATTATGCAAGACAAAACAAAAAGAACCGAGTTTCTATTGTTACAAAAGCGAACATAATGAAAAAGACCGATGGAAAATTCAGTCGCATATGCCACGAAATAGCAAATGAATATCCTGAAATTCAAGTAGATGAATGGTATATAGACATCATGTGCGCCAACCTAATAAACAAGACGGATCGTAGCCATGT
>JAZOLR010000309.1:0-4579 GCA_045653255.1 Eubacteriales bacterium
ATAATTTGTATTACTTTTTTCAAAGGATTGTGTATGCCTAATTTTTTTAGAGAACTTATCTTTCATATAATTCCTCATGCTTTTGAGGATACTGTGCTTATACTTCCATTTTTGTTTTTGACATACATTTTTATGGAATACATCGAGCATAAGACAGAGGACAAGTTTGTTTTGTTTATTAAAAACTCCGGAAAGGTAGGGCCACTCATTGGGTCTGCCGTTGGAATAGTGCCTCAATGCGGATTCTCCGCTATGGCGAGTAGTCTTTATTCGGGACGAGTTATAACACTCGGCACTCTTATCGCAGTATTTCTCTCCACTTCTGATGAAATGCTCCCGATTATGATAAGCCGCCAAGTTCCAATAAAAAACATTATAGTACTTTTATTGGCGAAATTGATTATAGGCATGATTGCAGGCTTTACAGTTGATATTATTTTCAGGACAAGACACGAACCCGAAGATATCTGCGTAGAAGAAATGTGCGATCATGAAAATTGTCAATGTGAAAAAGGAATTCTTCCCTCTGCTATAAAACATACGGTAAGCGTCTATGCTTTTATATTTGTGATAACTTTAGCATTAGACGCTATTATTCACCACATAGGCGAAGATGCACTTGCTTCTTTTGTCATTGCAAGACCTATAGTCGGTCAGTTACTGTGCGGAATTATAGGAATTATACCTAACTGCGCCGCTTCTGTCGTTGTAACTGAACTTTTCATCAACGGAATAATCTCTGCGGGCGCTATGATGTCAGGATTGCTTGTTGGCGCAGGTGTAGGACTTTTGATACTTTTCAGAACAAACAAACACTTAAAAGAAAATCTCAAGATAATCGGTCTCTTATACATATTTGGGGTTATCTTTGGAGTTATACTTGATATTTTGAACTTCGGTGCTCTGCTGAGTTAAAAATATATAGACGGTGAGTTCGTAACCATCCTCACCTAAATCAAAACTAAGGAGAATTTAACATGTATTCAAAGAAGGTTTCTTTCATCACAGAAGGGGCTATTATCGCCGCATTGTATATAGCCTTGACCTACGCGGCCTTTTCTGTAAATTTGGCAAGTGGACCTATCCAAATCCGTTTTTCCGAAGCGCTTGCTATTTTACCTTATTTTACGCCCGCCGCAATCCCCGGATTGTTTATCGGGTGCTTGCTCGCGAACGTCATAACAGGATGCGTAATTTGGGACGTATTATTCGGCAGTTTGGCAACATTGATTGGCGCTTTACTTACTTATTCTTTGCGCAAACTTCCTTGTTGGCTCGCTCCGATACCTAACATCATCTCAAATTCCGCTATAGTTCCGTTTGTCTTAATTTATGCGTATGGAGAGCAAAGTGCTTACTATTTGCTTCTCATTTCGATATTTGTCGGAGAGGTAATATCATCGGGCGTTATTGGAATGATACTTCTCTTTTCACTTAATAAATACAAAAACGTTATTTTTAAAAATAGGGGTATGCGATGAGACTTTCTACACTCTGCTATATCGAAAAAGATAACTCCTACCTGATGTTACACCGAATAAAACGAGAAAATGACGTTAACAAGGATAAATGGGTAGGAATAGGAGGAAAATTTGAAGAAAACGAAAGTCCTGACGAATGTTTACTACGAGAGGTTAAAGAAGAAGTCGGACTAACACTTAATTCCTACAAATTCAGAGGAATTGTTACTTTTGCAAGTGAAGCATGGGAAACCGAATATATGCATCTTTTCACTTCAGACGATTTTGACGGTATTCCAACGGATTGTGACGAAGGCGCTCCTCAATGGGTAAAAAAGACAGATGTGAAAAATCTTCCTATTTGGGAAGGCGACAAGATATTTTTTGATCTGCTTGATAATAACTATCCGTTTTTCTCACTAAAACTTGAATACGACAAAGAAGGTAAACTTCTTTGCGCTATGCTTGACGGAAAAAGAATAGTGTAAATTCGTCACTACAAAACTAAATAAAAAACAGACTCCAACAAGAATTTCTTTGTTGGAGTCTGTTTTTATTTGTTATTTAATAAAACTTTTACTCTTCGATATAACCGTCGGGATTGTTTTTCTGCCATCTTGCTGCATCTATGCACATACGCTTAATATCGTATTCTGCACGCCAGCCAAGAAGTTCGTATGCTTTTGCAGGATCTGCATAGCACTCTGCGATATCACCAGGGCGTCTATCTGTAAATTCATATTTAACTTTGTTGCCTGATGCTTCTTCAAATGCCTTGATTATATCAAGAACGGAATATCCGTTTCCTGTTCCTACGTTGAAATAATCAATTCCCGATGCAACTGTAGTACGCGCAAGCGCCTTCAAATGAGCCTTTGCCAAATCTACAACGTGGATATAATCGCGAACACCCGTACCGTCATGAGTAGGATAATCGTTTCCAAAAACCTTAAGGCAATCAAGTTTACCAAATGCAACTTTAGAAACATAGGGCAAAAGATTGTTGGGTATACCTTTAGGATCTTCTCCGATAAGACCACTCTCGTGAGCGCCTATGGGATTGAAATATCTAAGTATAGCAACACTCATTTGAGGATATGCAACTGTGATATCCTTGAGTATTCTTTCTATCATGAGTTTTGTCTCACCGTAAGGATTCGTTGTAGAAAGCGGAAAATCTTCTCTTATCGGAACGGACTTAGGAGCACCGTAAACCGTTGCAGAAGAACTGAATACAATTCTCTTCACTCCGTACTTTATCATTTTTTCGCACAAAACGAAAGTTCCCGTCAAGTTGTTATGATAATACAAAAGCGGCAACTGTACAGATTCTCCAACAGCCTTCAAACCTGCAAAATGAATAACAGAATCTATGTCGCTATGCTTTGCGAAAACTTCGTCAAGTGCATCCGCGTCAAGAAGGTCAACCTGATAAAAAGTAGGTCTTTTGCCCGTTATCTTTTCGATTCTGTCAAGAACGCAACGCTTACTGTTGCACAAGTTATCAACTATTACTACTTCTTGACCGTCATTTATGAGTTCTACTAATGTATGTGATCCAATAAAACCGGTTCCACATGTAACCAATACTGCCATAATACTTTCTCCTCAAACATTCAAAATAGCAAAAAAGAGCAGTTTAAACTACTCTTTTTCTAATTATTTTATTCAGCATATACGCTGACACGCTTCTTATCCTTGGCAACGTGCTCAAACTTTACCTTGCCGTCTATGAGAGCGAACAAAGTATCATCGGAACCACGAGCTACATTAACACCGGGAGCAATCTTTGTTCCGCGCTGTCTAACAAGAATATTACCAGCAAGCACTGCCTGTCCGTCTGCTCTCTTTACGCCAAGGCGCTTGGATTCGCTATCGCGACCGTTCTTTGTAGAACCGACACCCTTTTTGTGAGCAAAAAACTGCAAACTGAGCTTAATCATTATTTAGCACCTCCATTATTCCTAATTCGACAAAAAACTGAAGTTGTGAATCAAACTTAATCTATCGCTTTTTCTACGACGTCAACCGAAAGGTAATCATAATACTCTTCCACGAGGTCGTTCAACTGATAGTAATAAGCCATTATAAGACCTGAAACAGCATAACGTTTCTTCTCATCCTCTTCATACTGAGGCAATGCACCTTTAGCAATCAATTTTATATCAGCAGTTTTATCATCTATTGTATAATCAATATCCGAAGCATATGCAACCTCAATAGCATTGAGTATCAACATTGTCATAGATGAAAGTGCTGCGCATAAAATATCATCTCCGGCCTCGCCGTATCCAGTATGACCGTGTTCTTCAAATCCGTAGAAAACACCGTCTGTCTTATAAAAAACGATTCTTGTCATAATTAACCTACGATCTTGTTGATCTGAACCTTAGTATAGAACTGTCTGTGTCCTATCTTTTTCTTTTCATTCTTCTTAGGCTTGTATTTGAAAACATACAACTTCTTGCCCTTGCCTGTCTTGATAACATTAGCAACAACAGAAGCACCTTCAACGTAAGGAGCGCCTACGGAGAACTTGTCACCGTCGGATACTGCAAGAACCTTATCAAAAGTTACCTGCTCGCCATCAGCAACGCCGAGTTTCTCAACGTATATTACGTCACCTTCGTTAACCTTGTACTGCTTTCCACCTGTCTCGATTACTGCGCACACGAAAAGCACCTCACTTCCATAATTATTCGCTACTGTAGGCGTCGCAAGCGAACTTATAGCCCACAAATATGCGTCATAACATTATACTATATTATTGTTTGCTTGTCAATAGTTTTTCTTAATATTTTTAAATATTTTTTAGTTTTTTGAAACAAAATCAAACTTATACGTTCTTATCAATAAAATTTCTAATCGGTTTCACGCTAACAATCAAAAATCCTAAAAGCGCACCTATCATATTTAGAATTATATCGTCAATATCGATAGAGCCGATTTTAAAAAGCAACTGTACAGTTTCTGTCATTACAATGCATACAAAAACCACACTTAAATTCGCAACTATATTCTTCATCTTAGGGAGAAGGCTATACAAAAACACAGTAAGCGCCATAAACAAAAGCATATTACCCGAAATATTTCTATAAACTATGCCTCTATTGGTCTTC
>JAZOLR010000310.1:0-4585 GCA_045653255.1 Eubacteriales bacterium
ATCCGCGTGCAACAAACTCTCCGCTTTCGTTTGCGGGAAGTTCTTCGCCTGTTTCGGGGTTGATAATCTTACATTCAGCACCGGGGAATGCGCTTCCGACAGTCTCAACGCGGTGGTCGAGGTCTTCGTTTACCTCGCCCATCGTACAACCGGGGGCGGCTTCCGTCTGACCGTAAACCGAGATAATCTCGCGCATATTCATTTCCGCTGCCGCGCGGCGCATAAGGTCTGCAGGGCAGTTTGCACCTGCCATAATGCCCGTTCTCATATATGAGAAGTCGGTCTTTGCAAAGTCGGGGTGACCGAACATTGCAATGAACATTGTAGGCACGCCGTTGAAGCAAGTGATGCGTTCATCGTTTACGCAGGCAAGCGAGGATTTAGGTGAGAAGTAGGGGATAGGGCAGAGTGTTCCGCCGTGTGTCATCATTGAAGTCATCGAAAGCACCATTCCAAAGCAATGGAACATAGGCACTAGTATCATCATACGGTCGGCGGTGGAAAGGTCCATTCTGTCGCCTATCGTCTTACCGTTGTTGACGATATTGCGGTGAGTGAGCATAACGCCCTTCGGGAATCCCGTTGTACCCGGAGTATACTGCATATTACATACGTCATCGGGTTTAACGAGTGATGCGCGGCGGCGAACTTCCTCGCGAGGAACGAGGGGCGCGCGTGAAAGCATCTGTTCCCAGGAAAGACAGCCGTCCATTTGGAATCCGACAGTAACAACGTTACGAAGGAAGGGAAGGTTCTTTGAATACAAGGGGCTTCCCGGTTTGAGGGATTTGAGTTCGGGGCAGAGTTCTTCAATTATTTCTTTATAGTTGATGTCCTTGCAGTACTCGACCATAACGAGCGTATGCGTGTCGGACTGTTTGAGCAAGTATTCTATTTCGTGGATTTTGTACGCCGTGTTTACGGTAACAAGCACCGCGCCAATCTTGGTAGTTGCCCAGAAAGTAACGAACCACTGCGGCACGTTCGTCGCCCATATAGCAACGTGGTCGCCTGCCTTTACGCCGAGAGAAATGAGCGCGGCGGCGCATTCGTCAACGTCGCGGCGGAACTGCTCGTACGTTCTCGTGTAGTCGAGGGTAGGATACTTGAACGCGTACTGGTCGGGGTATTTCTCCGCCATAGTGTCAAGCACGTCAGAAAAAGTAGCGTCAATGAGGTCGTATTTCTTCCAGACGAACGTACCTGTCTTTGCGCGGTTGTAGTATGCGCTGTCATAGGTCTTTTTCTCGCGGCCGAGCGCGGAAATATAGTTTGTGAAGTGGGTGAGAACGATATCCGCATCGCAGATTTCTTCGTTCCAAGCCGCACAGATAAAGCCTTCATAGTTGAGAGAAGAAAGAGCATTGAGGAACTTCTTAACGTCCAAGTCTCCCTCTCCGATAAGAACGGTCTTGCCGTCTTTCATATCTCCGAGACGCACGTACTTGATATACGCGCCGAGATTTTTTATTGTCGTTTCTGCGGACTCGCCCGCAGAAAAATGCGTTCCTCTTACATTCCAGGAAACACCGATAGCGCTTGAAGCGAAATGATTGATAATAGCAATCACGTTTTCGGTATGTGCGAGGTGGCCTACAGTTTCAAAGAGGACTTTTACGTCGTTTTCTTCTGCGCGTTTGACTGCCGCAGCCATTTTTTCGTCAAGCACGTCAAAGGGAATATCACCCTCTGCGCGCACGATAACGTTTTCAATACCCGAAGTTGCCGCCATATCGACGTACTTCTGCAAAAGTTCGGCAGTTGCTTCTTCGCTTTCAAGAGCCATAGGCAAACGCAAAGCGGAAACGGCAAGGTTGCGGTTTACGAGTTTTCTTTTCGAGTCTGCTATGCGGTCGCGTCTCAATATACTGTCGTAGTGAGAGTTTCTCTCGTTTACGGCATCGTAAATTTCAAAACCCTCAAAACCGTAATCAAAGGCGAAACGGCAAGTATCGAAAAAAGTCGCCCTGTTTACGTTTTTGGTGGAAAAAACTATCTTCATCGGGATTACGCCTCCTCAAATACTATCTTATTGAGCGCGTTTATGTATGCTCTGATACTTGCCGCGATGATGTCGGTGGAAGTACCGTTGCCCGAATAGAGTTTTCCGCCAACACGGAGTCTGACGAGCGCAGAGCCGAGCGCTTCTTTACCCTCGGTAACAGACTGTACCTGATAATCGTCGAGTTCATAGTGATGACCGATGCACTGCTCTATCGCGCGGAATGCGGAGTCGATAGGGCCGTCTCCTGCACTAACGCCGCAAACGAGTTCGCCGTTCTTTTTGAGAACTATCTGCGTCATCGCGCTTGAAATGTTACTGCTTGTGGTGGTGTAGGTTTCAAAGTGGTAGGTAGAGGGCGCTTGCATTGCGGAACTTGCAATCAAAGCCTCGAATTCCTTTGCACCTACTGCGCCCTTCTTCTCGCATACCTGCAAGAGCGCCTTATATACGTTGCCGATGTCCGAGTCGGAAAGTTCATATCCGAGCAATGCAGCCGCGTCTGCAACCTGCGAAACGGTTGTGTCGGAATCGAGCAATATCTTCTTTTTGTCGTTTACTTCGGTTTCTTTTTCGTAAGCATCGCCCTTGATGCTTGAAACCATATCGTCAATGCTTGCGTGAATGTTCGTGTTGTTGAGTTTTACCTCTGCGCCAATCTGCGCGCCGCAAGCGTTTATAGCATCGGAAATCTCGCCTGTCAACAAGACGTCGCCACCAATCATAGCGCACTTGAAGCCGTCTGCGCCTGCCTCTGCCGCAGAGAAAGCGGATGCAACCGCCATATTGATGCGGTCGGAAACCTGAACGTATACGGGAACGCTTACCGCCGCTTTCACCTTTGCAACGAGGGAAGCAATCTGCGCGGGGGTGGAAACGCCTGCGTTATCGCATACGGTAACGAGGGTAGCGCCCTTTGCCTCTGCCTCTTTTACTGCAGAGATGATAAAGTCTTCGTCTGCTCTTGTAGCGTCCAAAGCAGAAAATTCTACGTCTTGTGTGAAAGCCTTTGCCGCGGATACGAGTTCGCCTATCTTTTCAATCATTTTGGAACTCTTTACGTGGTAGGTGTATTCCATCTGTATTGTTGATATAGGAAGTTCTACTTGAAGTCTCGGGTGCTTCGCTTCCTTTATACATTCATAAGCCGCAGCGACTTCGTCAGAAGAAAATCCGACGGGAATAGCCAATATAGCATTCTGTACATTTTTTGCAATAGTTTTATATATGATAGAATCTTCACGGATATTTTTTACTGCGGGAAGTTCCACGCAATCCGAAAGAAGTTTGTCCGCGCAAGATGCAATAGCGGATTTTTCACGGAACAAAAGCGATACTGCGCGATCCTCCGAAAGTTTTTTGAGGGTAATGTCTGCAATACTTATTTTTCTCATTTTTAAAAAACTCCTTTAAAATCTCAAATAAAGTCCATATCAACAAAAAAACGCTCTCATCTCCTTGTTGACTCAAAGAGACGAAAACGTCAAAACTGTTTCCGCGGTACCACTCTTCTTCATCCAATACAGGATGCACTTCGGATGCTAACACATCCACACTCTGTTACGGGAGTTCCCGTCTGCCACTAATCAATTTTCGCGGCAACCGCTCAACGGTGAGTTCAACAAAATCCTTCCTATGCCTCGCACCAAACGGCAATTCTCTTGAAGTGAAGATTTTTGCATACTATTCCGCATCATCGCGTTTATTATTAAGCATTATATCACACCGACCTCGTTTTGTCAATAGCATTTTTGAAAAAATCCAACATTCCGCCCTCGTATTTGCATTTTCCTCTTGACAAATCAAGCGCGATATGTTAAAATATCACTTGCGTGAAATGTGAGATGACTTTTGTGGCACAGTTTGCATACTAACTTTCACAAAAGCAGAAAATCTTAAGCAGAAAATCTTAAAATTAAATATTACGGGGTGTGGTGAACTCGGTAAAAAAGATTGATAATCTTTTTTGGCGAGTGAAAGCACAAAGCAAGGAGCGAACAGAGCAGAGCCGGTCGATGCGATAGGGCGCGACTATGCGACTGCGTGGGACAGTTTGGTAGTGACCGCACTAAAAACAGTTGATAACTGTTTTTAGAAGCGAAAGCCCAAAGCAAGAAGCCGAAGAAGTGAGCCTGCGAGCGACGCACGGCGACTATGCGACGGCGTGTTAAGCCCTCTGGGCGCACGGCCCATTTAAACTAACGTATACAAAAGCAGAAAATCTTAAAATTAAATATTACGGGGTGTGGCACAGTTTGGTAGTGCGCTTGGTTCGGGACCAAGAGGCCGCAGGTTCGAATCCTGTCACTCCGACCATAAAAGAAAAAGAACCCTTGCGGTTCTTTTTCTTTTATGTCTGATGTGTCGGTGAAAACCTGCCTTCACCGCAGGTGAATCAGGTTCGTATTTGCCGTGCAGAGCGCCGTCCGCTGGCGAGACGGCGGCAAACGGCAAAAATCTTCGCCAAAGGCGAATACCCTGTCACTCCGTGAACCCTCGCGGTTCTTTATTGGCGGGTGTATCCAAAATTATAATCAATATTCAAAATAAAAAGAGTCCATTTGCGCTCCTTCTCATAAGGAT
>JAZOLR010000311.1:0-6760 GCA_045653255.1 Eubacteriales bacterium
GTTTACCACCGCCGCCGAGGTTATAGCCGCGGTCTGCACCTGAATTGACGGCGGGGATATGCGTTGGGTTTCAAGCGGTGGGAGTTTATAACTGTTGACGAGTTTCGGGCTTTTTATATTTTCCAAAGAGATAACGAAAACGCCGTTCATTGAGTCTGTGAATACTAAATTTTCCCCATCGGTGTATACAAGCCAAGTATCAGGACCGCCGAAGTGAGGCGGTGTTTTCAAAAAGGCGACGAACTCGGGCGCGTGGGGGGTTGTCACGTCGAGAATAGTTATTCCGTGACCGCAACCGTATCCGTCTTCAAGCATCTGCGGTATAACGTAGGTAAAACGCTCATACTTACGTCTGTTTTTCAACTTCGCGCTATGGTGTCCCGAAGCAACGGCGCAGTATCTTCTTCCGTCGCGCATAAAAGAGCATACGCCGTCCGCAAAACCGTCTAGTTGCACATAGGCAATCTCTTTTATATCGCTCGTGTCGGAAATATCGAAAACACGCGCGCGTTTATTCATCCAGTCGCCGACGACGGCATATTTTCCGAAAAGGCAAACGGACTGCGCTTCACCGCAGAGAAAATGCGCCACGCGGACGGGCACAGAGGGATTTGAAATATCGAAAAGTTCACACCCCATGTGTCTATTCGTGACTGCAAGGATACTGTCGGCAATAGCCACGCCCGTCGCAAGTTCAACCGTGTCAAGATTATAAACGATTTTCGGATTTTCTATATCTCTTAAGTCGCATACATAAAGACCGCTTTCCCTCGCGCTTACGTAAGCGTAGCCGTCTTTTACCGCTATTTGCCGTGCCTTTCCGCATATTTCAACCGAGGAAATATAACTATACTCCCCGTCTTCTTTTACACGGTATAAAGAAATTCTCTTTCCCGCACATATAAGTATATCGTCGCATAGCGAAAAAAGAGCAACAGACGGCTCGTCTATTACCGATACAGGCGTCATTATCTTTCCTAAGTCTTGGCTTTCGGGATAAACCATACTGTCGCTTACAAATCCGTTCAGTATTGACATATTGCCATTCCTCGCAAAAGTGTTATTGCGTTTATTATAACTCTTTTTCGTCTTCTTTGTCAAGGCAAATAGAGCACGAAGGCGATATTTTATCAGAATTTCACCACACAGCCGTCAAAGGAAACGAGACAACCGTACTTTTCTGCGTTTTTCGAAAGTGTATCATGCAATGGGTTTGCGTTATGCGAGAAGTGGTTTACGTATTTTACGGTATTTTCGTCTATCGCGCCCATTATACAAAGTCTTTCTATCACTCTCGCAATATTCGCAAGTCCCATGTGACCGCCATCGTCGGAAATGGCGATATCTATGTTTGTGCAGTCGAAACTCACCGCGTCAAACTTCACGCCTCTTTTTTCAATATAGGCAAAAACGTCTTCGTAAAAATAGCCCGTATCGTTTGCGTACAAAAGTGTTTTGTCGCCTTCTATTATGTAGATAAAAGGCTCTCCGCCCTCTATTTCAAACATGTGTTTTGCGGGAAGGGGTGTCACGCGGTAATCGCCGAATTCGACAGTTTCATACTTGTGCAAAACTTGTGCGTCTATCGTGTCATACTTACCTTCAAGGATTTTGCAAACTCTGCGTGATGCGAATACCCGAAGTTTTTCCTCGCGCTTGTTGTTTGCAAATCCCGAATTTCTCATACGAAAATCTTCGTGGTAGAAGTGGTCCTGATGCTCGTGCGTGACGATAAGATATTTTATAGCGTCTCCCTCTATGCCGTTTTGCAAAAAGTGCATATACGTGTCGGCGGGGAAATCTATAAGCAGGTCGCAATTGACCAATGCTTGCGAGCGTGTGCGGATATTTTTTCCGCCGAGCGCTCTCGCCTCACGGCAGTATTTGCAATTGCAGAATATGGCGGGAAAACCTTCTGCCGCCGCCGTACCAAGATAGGTAAGTTTCATATTTTTCCCTCTCTTATTTTTCTTCTTCGAAAATGTTTACAACCTTTGCAAGCATTCTCATAACGTGGAATGCGCCCTTATACGTGTGACCTTTGCAGGGTGGCTCTGTCGGCAGACCGTCACGGCGGAGATATCCAAACCACTCGCCGTTTTCCCTGTCGGAAAAGTGAGAAAATGCGTATTCTGTTATTTTCTCAAACCACTCTTTGTATTTTTCTTTTCCTGTCTCGCGGTAAAGCATAAGCGATGCAATAATAGCCTCGTTGTGTGGCCACCACAGTTTCATATCGTGCTCGTAAGCCTCGACGGGTTTGCCCTCTACGTCTTTGAAGTAGAATATTCCGCCGTATTTTTCGTCCCAGCCTCGCGCTATCGCATCGTCAAAGACTGTAGCGGCGAAGTTTTTCAGATCCTTGTCGTTTCTGTATATTCCCTCGTCAAGCAAAAACCACGCGCATTCGATACTGTGACCGGGATTTACTATTCTTCCCTCGGAAGATGCAGAAAAGTATTCGTTTTCTTTCGTCACACTCTCAAGCATGCAGGAAAGTTCAGGTTTATAAAAACATTTTACGTCGGAAATAAGTCCGTCTATTATTTCGTTATAGAAAACTTCCCTCGACTTGTCTGCGCGTCGCATAACAGACGCAACGTTGAGCATTATCATCGGTCGCGCAAGAGATTTCATTTCTCTTGTCGAAGAATAACTTTTCGGGGTTATCTTATAGGGGTCGCTTTCGGGATTTTTGTACATTCCGTATACGAAGTCGAAATATTCTTTCGCTATTGCGAGATATTTTTCTTCCCCCGTTGCCATATAGTATTCCGCCGCACCGACGATATAGAAAGTCTCGCTAAACCAATAACGGCGTTTGCGAAGCGGTTTTCCGTCCTCTGTGACGGTGAAAAACATTCTTTTGTCTTCGTCTATGCAATGCGCCGCGAGAAACTCAAGACAACTTTTGGCAAAAGAGAGATATTCTTCGTTTTTGCCGAATGAATTCGATATGTAGGAATAAGTCCACGCAGTGCGCCCCTGCATCCATACACTTTTGTCACAGGAATAAACATTGCCGTATCTGTCGAGGCAGTTTATTATACCGCCGTATTTTTTGTCTTGTCCGTTATTCAACCAAAACGGCACACAACTTAAAAACAATTCGTCTTTGTACTGTGAATAGTATTTTTCTTTTAACTCTTTCATTTCTTTTTCTCACTCCGTTTAAATTTACTTGTCAAAATTTTCATCTATCATTTCGCGCACGACTTTTTCTATATGGTCTTTTACACTCGTTGTGCGTGTGTAGTCCCACATACTGACCCCCAATTCCTGCAAGGAAAGCGCAGAGGAAATCCAAGACTGCGACCAACCCGTTTCTATACACCAAATGCCCCAACCTGCGTCGCCGTCGCTTCCGTAGGTTTCCCATTTTTCGAAATCGAAACCGCGATACCACACGCCGTTGTATTCGGGATATTTCTCGCATATCTGTTGTATTCTTACGTGGTAGTCGGAAAGAAGTTTCGTGTAGTTTTTATATTTTTTTGCAAGTCGCTTATTTTTTATTGTTTCCATACTCTTTTGCGCCTCGTAGAGAGAAAGCATAGCGAAACTCGCAGTATACAAAGAGTCTGAACAAGGGTCGCCGTTTTTCTGTATTACGGGTGCTTCGTGATTGCCGTAGTCCTCGTTTTTCTTGAAAGGACCGTAAAGTCCGTTGCCTTGCCATTCCTCTCCGTAAGCATCGGCGAGCGCACCGCACTCGCTATCCTGCCACAAAACAAGGTCGCTTATCATTCTGTCAAGATAAGAAACACTCTCGTCGGTAGGGCAAACACGAACAAGCCAAGCAAGCGGAAGTATCATTTTCGCCCTTTCCTGTTGCATTCCGTTTGACCATTCCCATTGCTTTTCTTTGTCCTGATATTCGCGCGACATTGTGTTTTCATACGCTTGCATCATCATTTTAATGCCGTTTTGAGTACGCGAGAGAAACGGCTCGTAGCCTGTCCTGTCATAAGCCCAAAGATAGCACGCCCACGCAAGTGCCTCAAAATGTGCCGAATAGTATTCTGTCGGGCAGTCGTAATAGTAACGCCAACCGTTTTTGTCTAAATCTTCCGCAAAAATTCTCGCACCGCGGAAGCCATTTGTCCCCGTTGTCCTGAAATTCGCCGTTATCGCTTCGAGTATGCGAAGGTCAAATTCGGTTGTGCCGAGGGATTCTGCCGCAAGCAACAGACCTATTATCGACTTTGCGTTATCGTCGCCGTAGTATTGGTCATAGCAGAAATTATGCCACGAGAAAAGTCCGTATTGCGAGTTTTTTTTATCTGCCCTTTCCCCCGTTGTCAGTAACGACTCTGTAAGCAACCACTTCATCGCGTTGTAGGCGGCTTTTTCGTAGTCTTTGTTTTTCGTGAGTTTGTAGGCGAGGGCAAGCGCGCCGACACTTTCGCCGTTGCAATCCGCGCGAAGTACGCATCTCTTTTCCTGCTTTCCGAATTCGTCGAAGTTTTTACCCGAGCAAAATCCCTCGAAAATTCCGCCCGTGCCAAAATCGCCGTCCAGCATTCCCGAATTTATATACCAGTCGCTATTCAGTATTACCGCGTCTTTGTATGAATTTTTCGGGAGTTTTTCTTTTTTGCCGTAGTGTGCGCGTGAGGTAGGTGTCCATTCGGGCGTAGGGATTTTTTCTTCACCTGTTTTGCCTATAAGAAAAGAAAGAATAAACGACCAAAGTGCGCCCATTCGCTTATACGGTGCGTATCTTGCGGAAATAAACTGACTTAATTTCGTTGTTGCTATAAGCAGAGTTTTGTCGGAATTACATTCAAGCAAAACCTGCGGATTTGCATCGTCGACTCCGTAATCCGCTATATCGTAGCCTGCCACCCTTGCCGAAACGACAAGCGCTTGTGAAATATCGCTTTTCGCTCTGTATTTTGCGCCGTGGAAGTAGAAAATACTGTTTTTCTCCATTCCGAGAGTGTCGCTTACCGCAACACCGCGAGAGTATCCCATACACGCTTCGCCGTCATAGCCGACAATACCGAGTTTCTCGCACAAAGAAGGGTACTCTATATACACACGCAAGCCGAGGTCTTTTATTTCTTTTGCCTCGCTTTCGCTTATTTCTACCGTTTTTTCGGGGTAGTTGTCCGCCAAAATCATCATAGCGGAGATTTTATTTTCTTTCGCGCACCCTGTCGCCTTTTCAACAGTCTCGCACACGAAAAAACCGAGGTAATTTTCATTGAGTGTCAAAAAAAGGTCGTTTTCCTTGTCGCGAGTTACTATAACTATCGGTAAAAGAGTTTTTTTCTTTGTCTTTTTCATCTTCATTTCACCTTTTTCGTTGACTTTATTTTTCTTTTTATGTATAATAGTCTTGTAATATAATTATATTTGTTTTTTCGCTGATTTGTTAGCATTGTATAGACTTTTTTTATAACTGTATTGACATATAGGGGGTTTTTATGTTTGACGACAGTTTCAAAACGAGGTACACGGCAATTCCGTACGCTTTGTACCGCTTGCGAAATTCCACAACCGAGTATGCCCTTGCGCCTCACCACCACAGAGAATTTGAATTTATCGCAATGGTGAAAGGCGAGGCGGAATTCTATATTGACGCGACTCTCTACCGAATTCGCGAGGGGGATATTCTCGTCATACCGCCCTACTGCGTACACAGAGCGAATATACCCGAAAAAACCGAATATGACTGCATTTGCTTCGACTTGTCGCTTATCCGAGACGAAAAACTGAAAAACGACCTTGAAGACGGAATTTTGACGGTAAACGGTTTCCTTTCCGCAGACGGAGAAGATACGAAAACCCTTCACGGACATATAAGAAGCACACTTTCCGCCTACGACGAAAAAGAAAACGGTTGGGAACTTGAAATTATAGGCAGACTCTCGCTCGTTTTTTCATCGTTGAAGAAGAAAAACTTTTTCGTAAAATCAAGTCCGCTTGCAAAAGATGAAAAATTCTGCCGTGAGGTCTTCGAATACATATCGCAAAATTATAGCGATGCGATAACTTCAACTTCCCTCTCGCAGAAACTCTATATGAACAATTCCTACTTTTGCAGACTTTTCAAAAAGAATTTTCAAAGTAATTTCTCCGACTTCCTCAACGCGTATCGCATAGAAAAGGCAAAAATTCTGCTAAAGGAAACAGATGCGTCCGTGTCCTCAATTCTTGCCGAATGCGGTTTCAACAGTTTCAGTTATTTTTCAAAAATATTCCGCGTACAAGTCGGACTTTCACCGAAAGAATATAGGGAAAAGCACAAGAGTAATGATATATAGTGCGCGCAAAGGTTGCGAAAAACAGTTCAGGGTATAGCCTCAAAGACCTCATTATCGGCTCTGAAGGTACTCTCGCTATCATAACCGAAGCCACACTCAAACTCGTTCCTCTGCCGAAAGTGTCGGTTAGTTTGCTCGTTCCTTTCCCCGATATGAAGAGCGCAATCGAGGCAGTGCCCCACATTATCCGTTCAAAAGTCACCCCCACTGCAATAGAATATATGTCGCGCGATACTATTCTTTTCTCGGAAAACTACCTCGGCAAAAAATTCCCCGACACGAAAAACGACGCGTATATACTTCTCACCTTTGACGGCAACACGGACGAGCAAATCGACAGAGATATGAAAACTGTCGCCGACCTCTGCCTTGAAATCGGCGCAAAAGACGTGTACATAGTTGACACAGAAGAAAGAAAAAAGGCGGTCTGGTCTGCGCGAGGCGCATTCCTTGAAGCGATAAAGGCATCAACCACCGAAATGGACGAA
>JAZOLR010000312.1:0-11171 GCA_045653255.1 Eubacteriales bacterium
GCTAACATTTAGGTGTTTCCTCACTTTCATTATCATCTTCCATATTCCTGCAAGTCGGGTTGCGAAAGCCTTTTTCCGGTACGGGATCGTATCCCCCACGGCAAAACGGATTACAACGCAGAATGCGCCACACCGTAAGTATAAGTCCGACAAAAAAGCCACGAGTTTGAAATGCCTCAAGGGCATAGGCAGAGCAGGTAGGAGTAAACCTGCAGCAGGGACGTTTTAATGGTGAGATGAATTTTCTGTACGCTTTGATAAGCGCAATAAACAAATACTTCATTTTTTCAATCAATTAGGCAGGTTTGGCTCTGTCTTTACGAGCATATCGAGTTTTCTCCAAGCGCGAGAAAGTTCAGATGCAATATCCGCAGATTTCGCTTCTGCGGCGGCACTTCTCGCCACGATAACTATAAGAAAACCTACCTTTATACTGTTGTCGGTCAATGAGGCTCTGTATCCTTCGCGAAGAATTCTCTTCACGCGATTTCGCACGACTGCCCCGCCGACTTTTTTAGATACGGTAAGTCCTATTCGGTTTACCTTGATTTTCAGAGGATGCGCGCGACGCAACCTCTCACTAGCATAGTCGGGAAGAATATGCACGGCAATATACTTGCCTGCGTAACGCTTACCTTTTGAATACGCCTTGGAATACAAATGATTTTCGCAGATTGCTGTAAATTTCATAATTTCACCTGCTTTAAAACAAAAACCCCGATAAAGCACGAATACGTGGAATATCGGAGTTTTAGAAGTTTGACGCTATTATTGATTAATAGGTAAGTTGTGCTCTACCCTTTGCGCGTCTTCTCTTGAGAACTTTTCTGCCGTTAGCGGTTGCCATTCTTTTTCTGAAGCCATGCTCCATCTTTCTCTGTCTCTTCTTGGGCTGATATGTCCTTTTCATTTCGGCACCTCCTTCTGTTATTTGAAACGTGTATAAATTATTTTATTAACTTATGTTGTATGCCTTTGCGTATTCGTACAAATGCACCCAATATTATACACGATGAACTCGCAAATGTCAAGTCTTTTTTTATAATATTAGCATTTTTTAATAATATTTACGCAGTTTTCTCTTCTTAATAGCCGAAAATACGCAAATAAGAGCAACTCCGCCGACAATTACAGCGGCAAAAACGTAAATTCCGTTACCCGACGAACTCTCGACTTTCATCTTTTCCCAGAGGGAGTTCGAATAGCGAAGAGTCTCAACGTCAAGGTTTTCGAAATAGTAAGTCGTCATTTCGTCTGTGTTGGGGTAGAGTATCTCGTCTTGGTAGTATTCGTAGGTCTCGTCTTCCGTTACTGCGATGTTGGGGCAGGCATAAGCGATATATTCCGCTATCTCCTTTGCCCATTCAGGCTCAAGTACGAAATTCATAAACGCTTCCGCTATATCCTTGTTTTCCGACGTGGAAGGTACGCACATAGCGTCAACGAAAATGTTCGTGCCCTCTTTCGGATAAACGAAAGCGAGGTCTTCGTTTACTTCCTGCATAACGTAGAAGTCACCTGCGTAATAGGGAGCGAGTGCCGCCGCACCGCTTTCCATCTTGTTGAAAACTTCGTCCATTACGTAAGCCTGCATAACGGGGCGCTGCGCCTGCAAAAGTTCAAGCGACTCGTCCCAACGGGACTTGTCCGACGTGTTAACGTAGTTGTCGTCTTCTGATGTGTGTCCCGTCTCATAGCCGAGAATATACTGCGCGATACCGAATGCATCGCGGCTATTGTTGAAGTTGAGTATCATTCCCGTATACTTTTCGTCCCAGAGAACACGCCAACTCGTCGGCACTTCGTCGACCATTGTGGTGTTGTAGATAAGACCTACAAGACCGTACGTGTAAGGAACTGTATACTCGCAGAGTCTGTCGTATGACGGACCGTTTGCTTCACCGTCAGTATTTTTAAACTGCTCGTGTATATATTCGTAGTTGGGAATGTTTGAGTAATCGAGTTTCGCGAGCATATCTTCCGATATAAGTCTCGCTATCATATAGTCAGACGGGATAATGAGGTCAATCTTGTTCGAGCCGCTTTTGAGTTTCGCGTACATGTCTTCGTTGCTCGAATAGATGGAGTAAACCACTTTTATCTTGTCTTCGTGTGTTTCGTTGTAGTAACGCTCGAATTCTTCGGGAATGTTGCAAGAGCCGTATTTTCCAAGAGGCATATATTCGCCCCAATTGTAAATATAGAACTTTCTTACGGGCTCACCGCAGGAAGAAAGCGCGAGAGCGCAAGGGATAAGCAACGACAAAAGAAGAAATAAAGCGACTATCTTTTTTATCTTTGTATTTTTCATTTCGCTATACCCCCTTCTGCTTTAGCCTTTTTTGTTCTGCGGTTCTTTTTCGCGTAGGGGTTGTTTTTCGCTTCGTTTCGTGACTGCATCACGTTAGAAATAACGAGCAGTACGAACACAGTACCGAATATGAGCGTCGAGAGCGCGTACATATCGGGTGTTACCGTGCGCTTTGTCATACCGTAGATAACTATGGGGAGTGTCTGGAATTCTTCGGAGTTGAAGTAACTTATTACGAAGTCGTCAAGCGACAAGGTAAACGCCATAATGAAACCGGAAAATACACCGGGCATAATAAAGGGGAGTTCAACCTTGAAAAACGACTGCCACTTCGTGCATCCGAGGTCCATCGCCGCTTCCGGCAAGTGTCTGTCCATCTGCTTTATCTTCGGCAATACGGAAAGTATTACGTAGGGCAGATTGAAGGTAATATGCGCTATAAGTACCGTCCAGAAACCAAAGATACTGTTAAGACCGAGCAAATTCATAGCAAACGTGAAAAGCAACGCCATAGCGATACCGGTTACTATATCGGGGTTCATCATAGGAATGTTAGACACGCCCATAATAATGCCCTTTGCCTGCTTACTTCTTATCTTGTTGATACCGACTGCCGCCGCAGTTCCGACAACTGTAGAAATCACGGCAGAACTTACCGCAAGCACAAGAGTGTTGTAAAGCGCGGTAAGTACGGTTTCGCTCTCGAAAAGTTCTTTGTACCACTTGAGAGAAAATCCGTCAAGAGATGCAAGGCTGCTCGAAGAGTTAAAGGAAAATACTATCATTACGGCAATAGGCGCGTACAAGAATAGCATAATAAGTGCGGTGTAAATTTTGGATACGCTTTTCATACCACAATACCTCCGTCCTCATCGCCGAAACGGTTCATGACCGCAAGACTGATGGTAATAAGTATCATAAGTATAAATGAAAGGGAAGCGCCCATGTTATAGTCGTAATTGAGCATAAACTGACGCTCTATGGTATCGCCTATGAGGTCGAAGTTTCCTCCGCCCATCTTTTGAGAGATGTAGAAGGTACTGACAGAAGGTACGAAAACCATAGTAATTCCCGAAATAACGCCCGAGGTACTGAGAGGCATAACGACTTTGGTTATGGTGTAAATACCGTTGCAACCGAGGTCGCCTGCGGCTTCAAGCACGCTCTTGTCTATCTTGCCCATTACAGTACATATAGGCATTACCATATAGGGCAGGAAATTGTATACCATACCGAGAACAACGGCTGCACTGTTTCCAAGCATTGTGTAAGGACCTAACCCTACCTTGCTAAGAAGAAAGTTTACGATACCGTTTATCTCAAGTATGTTCATCCACGAATACGTGCGTATGTGCAGGTTCATCCACATAGGAAGCATAACGAGAAGCAAAATCACACGCTGCTTCTGCGCGCTCATACGGGAAATAAAGTATGCAAGCGGATAAGCGACAACGAGACAGATGAAAGTAGCGACTATTGCAAAACAGATAGATCTCGCAAAAATGGAAAGGTAATCGGGGTTTGCAAGATTTGAGATATTCTCAAAGGTAAAGCCGCCATCCTCGTCTGTGAACGTGTAGTAAAGCACGAAAATCATAGGCGCAATAATAAAGAGTATACTCCATACTATATGCGGATATGCCGCTGCCGCACGCAAAAGTGAGGACTTTCTTTTCATCTTATTCCTCCTCTTCGTCAAAGTTCGGGTTTGAAAGTTCATCGAGTTCGTCACTGAATGAACTGTAATCTCCAAACTGTCCGGAGAATTCGGATTTTTTCATAATATGTATAGCGTCGGGCTCGATATAAAGACCTATCTTCGCGCCCACTTCAACGTAGTCTGTGGATTGTATCATCCACTTGAAACCGTTGATGTCTACGATTATTTCATAGTGTACGCCCTTGAAAGTTACGCTTGTGACGTCGCCTTTGAGCATTCCCTTTTCGGGTGCAACTACGTCTACGTCTTCGGGACGTACGACAACGTCTACTGCCTCGTTTGCGCCAAATCCTGCGTCAACGCAGTCAAAAGTGTGGCGAGAGAAAGTAACCTTGTAGTCTTCGCGCATTATACCGTCGACAATGTTACTTTCACCGATGAAGTCGGCAACGAAAGCGTTTTTAGGCTCGTTATATATATCCGTCGGAGTTCCTATCTGCTGTATAACACCGTTTGCCATAACTACAACGGTATCAGACATAGACAACGCTTCCTCTTGGTCGTGAGTTACGTAGACGAACGCGATACCCGTCTGCTGCTGTATCTTTTTGAGTTCGTTCTGCATATCTTTTCGAAGTTTGAGGTCAAGCGCGCCGAGCGGTTCGTCAAGCAAAATAACACGCGGCTTGCTGATAAGTGCGCGCGCAATGGCAACTCGCTGCTGCTGACCGCCCGAAAGAAGATTTACGTTTCTTCTTTCAAAACCGCGCAATGCAACAAGTTCAAGCAATTCCTTTACTCTCTGTGCTATCTCTATATCAGGCACTTTTTTCAGTCTGAGAGGAAAAGCGATATTTTCAAAAACGTTAAGATGAGGGAACAACGCGTATTTCTGGAAAACGGTGTTAACCTGACGTTTATAGGGGGGCAAATCGTTAATCTCCTCGCCGTCAAAGTAAACTTTACCTTCGTCGGGTGTTTCAAAACCGCCGATGATACGAAGCGTTGTCGTCTTTCCGCATCCCGAAGGACCGAGAAGCGTGACGAATTCCTTATCCTTTATATAAAGATCAATGGAGTCAAGAACTTTCTCTCCGTCAAATTGTTTGGATATCCCTTTTAACTCAATGATTTTTTCCATTTCTTTACTGAACAAATGCTCCTTTCTAACGTAAGAAATATTTAGTCGAATAGCATTATATCAAATATCACAGAAAAATGCAATACATTGAGTAAAAAAAGTCAAAAAAACCGCAATAATCCGCAATTAAACGGAATTAAACGGAAAGAAAGGTGAAAAACTTCACAAAACCGCGATAAAACTTTGTTTTCCTCTTAAATGCTCTTTTATTGTTGATTTTTGTCTGCCGCGGCGGCAATCAGCAGTATAGAGAAAAATATGCGGTAGCCCGCATCGTGAAATAAAATGAGCCAAAGTGAAAAAAATAAAAAAAGAGAGAGAAAGAAAACCGACACGGCACGGCTTATGGAAAATGCGGTGCGAAATTCAAAAATGATAGACAAAAACGAAAAAACTATCCGTCCGCCGTCGAGTGTCGATATGGGCATGAGATTGTATAACGCCGCGCCGATATTCATTCCGGCGATAAGACCGAAAGCGTCATCTCCGCCAAAAAAGAGCAAAGCAAAAGCAAACGCCAAATTGAAAAAAGGCCCTGCCAAAGCGACAAGCAATTCCTGCTTATACGACATTTGGCGAGAGGGCATAAAAATAAGACCGAAAGGCGAGCCACGAAGAGAGGGAAGCCCCGCTCCCGTGGCGAAAAAGGCAAATAGGTGCCCGCTTTCGTGAATAAACACCGCGCACAAGATCGCAAGCACAACCGACAAAGGCTCGCATATAAGGAGCGGCAAAATCCATACGCAAGACGGCAGAATGCCGAAAATAAAATCAGTGAAACTCTTCGTTTTCATATCCGCTATATTCGGTATAGTCTTCGTAGCAAGGCGCGTCTGAAAATACGAAAACTTCGCCGTCATTCAGTACCCCAGTAGAAAATGCCACGACCGCCTCGCTTAGTTTGCTGTGTGTTTCTTCTGTCGAATAGAGCCTTATCGCCGCATTCATAAGAGTGAAAGCGAAAGATATGCATAATAAAGCGTAGATAATAACACGCGCACCGCGGTTGCCGTCGAAGTCGCCCTCACATACCTTTTCTTCTCTGCAACGGAAAAACAACTTATCCATAACCCCTCCGAAATGTAAACTTATATTTGCAATTAAACATCCTTAATACAAATATATGAACCCTCCGAAAGAAAAATAACAAAAAGAAAAAGCCTCGCAGGAGAAATAGCAAGGCTCTTATATTTGCTTACGCACGTTTACGTATTCGTCTTTGTACTGGTAGAAAGGGCAGCGCGGTCTTGGTGAGTATGCGTATCTTTGCAATTCGTCTTCGTCAAGGCGCAAGTCGCAGGTGTAGCACCCGAAATCATCGTCGTAGACGTAGTTTATGCAGGTGTCACAGTTTGTGTCATTGTTTTTCTTTTGCATTTTTCGCCCTCCCTTTTTTTTCATATTTTATCACGCAAAACGCGATATGTCAAGAAAGCAGTTGACATAAATGAAAAAATGTGGTAAAGTAAACCGAAAGAGTTATAATAATATATAAATAAAAAGGATAAAAACATGGAACAGTACAAAATAGACAGAATAAATGAACTCGCAAGAAAAGCGAAAACCGAGCCGCTTTCAAAAGAAGAATTGGCAGAGCAGAAAGCACTCCGCGAGGAATATCTCGCAGGTGTACGCGCAAGTCTTCGCGGCACTCTCGACAACACCGTTATACAGAATCCGGACGGAACGAGAAAGTCTCTCAAAAAACAGTAATATAAACTTTTGGAAATGGAAAAGAAAATGTGGTGTGGAAAGAAAAAAGCAGTGACCTTCAGTTTTGACGACGGTGTCACGCAGGATATTCGCCTGATAGAAATTTTGAACCGCTATAACTTAAAGGGAACTTTTAATATAAATTCTGACCTTCTTGGCAAAGCGGGAGAATTGATAAGAAACGATAGAAAAGTCCGCCACGACAAAATACAGATTTGCGATTTTCGCAAGGTATACGATGGACACGAAGTAGCAGTGCACACTCTCACGCATCCAAACCTTACAACACTTGATGAAAAAGAAATAATAAGACAAGTGGAAGAAGACAGAATAAAACTATCCGAATTTTGCGGATATGAGGTCGTCGGTATGGCGTACCCCTGTGGCGGAGTTAACAACGATGACCGCGTAGCAAAAATCATTCGCGAAAACACGGGCGTAAAATACGCAAGAACGATAACTTCAACGTATAATTTTGACAGACAAAGCAATCTTTTCCGTTTTAACCCCTCGGTTTATTACGTTGAAGAAAATCTCGAAGAGGTTATAGATGCATTTTTGGCATCTGAAAAAGACGAGCCGCAACTTTTGTATATCTGGGGACATTCGTACGAGATGGATGCGGAATACATATCGTGGGAAAAGTTTGAATACCTTTGCAAAAAACTTGCGAACAAGAGCGAAATCTTCTACGGCACGAACAAAGAAGTGCTTCTTTCATAAGCAAAACAAATCTCAAATTTGCATATAAAACCTTAAATTACCGATTATAAAAAAGGATTTTGAGTTAACAATAATATCAGAGCCGACGAAAAGAAAATCGCCGCGCTCAATGATATAGATTTAAAAGGAATAATAGGAGAACTCAAAATGTCCAAGAATAAAGTAGTAGTTCCCGAGGCTAAGGAAGCACTCAATAAATTTAAGATGGAAGCCGCAAGCGAAGTAGGCGTAAATCTCAAACAGGGATACAACGGTGACCTCACATCTCGTCAGGCAGGTTCTGTCGGCGGTCAGATGGTCAAGAAAATGATCGAAAAGTACGAAAACGACATCAAGAACAACGGCTAATTAAAAAATGAGAGCAGACCTTGAAAAACAAGGTCTGTTTTTTTATTCTGAATTCTGATTTTACTGTTATTGCTTTATAAAACGACCGCGCTACAATTATTGCTTGAATTTTCTGAAAACACTTGACAAACTAAAAAATAAAAGGTATAGTTTGTTTAGAAGTAAAACTTCAAATAAAACAAAAATTGGAGCAAGCGTTATGAAAAAACCACTTGAACTTTCCGAACTTTCGACAAAACAGAAACTTGGTTTGGTAACAAACTTTTGCCTTCGCAGATATGAACAACTCGAATATGCTTTGGAACTCATAAGAGAGCATTCTCTCGGTAGCATTTGGGTATATAAAGTAAAAGAGCACGACGAAATAATAGCAAAAATAAATGAAACCGCAGACTATCCGATACTTATAATGACTGACGCGGAAAGCGGATTTGTTCCGAACAGAATAGGCGGACAGTATGCGCTTTCCGTTACCGATGACGAGGAATGCGCGTATGCATTCGGACGAATCGTCGGTGCAGATGCGGTGAAACTCGGATATAATATGGTATGTAATCCGCTTCTTGATATGAATAGTACGAACTGCGTGTGCAACGGCACAATGCGTACTATGGGTCCCGATAAGGAAAAGGTAGCAAGACTTGCTGAAGCGCAGATAAGAGGTATGCACGATTCAGGCGTTCTTTGCTGCGCGAAGCATTACCCGGGACACTCCTCTATTCGCAGAGACGGACATCCGATAGACGCACACATGGGAAAAGTGCCTCCCGCAAAGGATACGGCAGAAATGCTTCTTAATTATAACCTCTATCCCTATTTTGAACTTGACAAAAAAGGCTTGCTTGATGCGATAATGGTGGGACACCATTGGTTTAGCAACGTTGACCCGGACTATCCTGCTTGTCTTTCAAAGAAACTCGTTAATTTGATTCGTGACAGAGGATTTGACGGAATAGGCGTTACCGATGCTCTCAATATGATGGGCACGGTTGCGAAATTCGGCAAGAAAGAGCCTATCGCTATGTGTATAGAGGCAGGAAACGACATCGCACTTGCATTCCACGATGACAACCACTTCTCGTTTGAGGCTATGTATGAATGCTATGACCGCGGACTTGTCAGCGACGAAGCACTCAATTCCGCTGCTCGCCGTGTTATAGACGCGCAGAAGAAGATACTCGCGCTTGAGTCTGCACCTCTTACCGAAAAGGATTGGAAAGGATTTGAAAAGATAAATAACAATTCCGTATTTGCAAAGATGGATGACGGTGTTTCCTCGTCCATTTCAAAAGACGGAAAACATTATTTTGCGATTCTTACAGAGCATCCTATGGACGTGCTTGACCGCGAGGGTGAGGAAATAGGCACGATGGACAGAAACTGGTTCCGTCCCCGCGAGATAGCACAGAGATTGAAAGAACTTTTCCCCAACTCTACAATAGGCTCGATAAGTCAGTACCCCGACTGGTATGAGTCATACCGCGTGCTTGAAGATTCCCTTGAACACGAGGACGTTATATTTATTACGTTCTTCTCAGGATTCTGCTACCTCGGTGAAGAGTGCTTTACGTCTCGCATACTCTCGCTTATGAGAGCAATGCAGACAACCGATAGAATTTCTACGGTAGTCCACGCAGGTAACCCCTTCGTTGTTGAAGACGTACCGCACATGCCGAGACTCCTCTTTGCGACCGCATCTCACGAAAGTTCAATGCAGGCGCTTGAAGTTCTCGCAGGTAACGCAGAGCCGAACGGTAAGCAGGTTTACGATATGAAATTTGAATAAGCAGTCTCCGTAACGGCAAACTGCAAGAAAAAGGTAGAAGCGAAAAACTTCTACCTTTTGTTTTTATATATAATATTAAAGGATAATTTCGTGAATTGTCTCTTCTTTTCCGCTTTCAAGCGAGCGCATAATGGCATTCATTACGAAAACGGGAGAAATAAATTCGCGAGGGTCGATTTTTGACTTCTCGCCCATAAGAATGTCGTAGTACTCTTTGAATTCTCTGTATGCGGATTCGTCTACGGGGACTGCCGCTTCTACTTGACTTCCGTTTTTCGCGATACGCAGAGCGTTATACTGCCACACGTTGTCTGCGTAAAGGCCGTTTATGTCGTAGTCCTCATATCTGAAAATTACCGAAATTGACTTCTCACAGGAATGCGCTATCACGGATTTTGGAAATCTTCCGAATACTTCAAGCACCATTTCTATAAGGTGTTGCGCGTAGAAGGTGAACTTTCCGTAAGGACTGTCCGTAACGATGGGTGCACGCATAAAACCGCCTACCGTCTCGCCGTCTTGGTTGTTCTTCGCCGCTTCTTTCAATCTCATTATGTAGTCTGCGTGTTTTATCGACGAGCCACCCGAAAACTGTATGCCGTTTGCCTTGAAGTCCTGCATCATCTTTATCGCCTCGTCTTCGTCTACCGTTATCGGTTTGTCTATGAACATCGGCACGCCCGTCTTTATGTAGGGAAGAGCGTATTTGTAGTGATTTTTGCCGTGGCGCGCGGTGATGATTATGCCGTCGACCTTTCCTACCGCTTCGTCGTATGCCTGCATTACGGGCACGCCGTATTCTTCGCTCAGTTTTTTCGGCGGCGCTTCCTCGTCACTGTATAGACCCACTATCTCAATATTGGAGAATTCGGGACTGTTTTTTATGAATTTGAGAAAATTGTTTGCGTGAGAATTTTCACAACCGAGAATAACTACCTTTTTCATATATTGAAACCTTTCGTTTTTTCTTTTATATATTATACACCCCGAAGAGTAAAAAGTAAATAATCAAACACGGAGAAAAGAAAAATATTTCAAAAAAACTGTGTATTTTAGCGTATAAATCATAGAAAAATGGGCAAAATTCTGTCATAGCCGTAATTGTAAGGAAATTTTTAGAAAAAATCAAAAAAAGTTTCGAAAAGGTATTGACAATTGCGTTTCGATTTGCTATAATAACAAGGCTCTGCGCGAAAGGGACAACCTTGAGGGAGAGGGAATACCGACAAGACCGCGAAAACCCTTGAAAAAAACTTAAAAAACTTTTCGAAAAGGTATTGACAAAAGCGGACGAGTGTGGTAGAATAACAAGGTCGCGTGCAGGAAACTGCAAGCGCATCGGTCTTTGAAAATTGAACAACAGAATTTCAAAGCACTGAAAAGTGCGAAGGAATCTCGTTAAAACACATTGAGAAAAACTCAAAAAGTAAGAAAGCTAAGATTAGCTCTAAGAAGTATATAACGCTACGGCGATATATAATAAATTTTT
>JAZOLR010000313.1:0-3043 GCA_045653255.1 Eubacteriales bacterium
GGTGAAGACGGCGCAACCCATCAGTGCAACGAAGATATAGCACTTATGAGAACTATACCCGGTATGGTAATCATCAACCCCGCAGACGCAAACGAGGCGAAAGCGGCAGTTGAAGCGGCTATCAACTACTACGGCCCCGTATATCTCCGCTTTGGCAGATATGCAGTTCCGAATATGACGGCAGAAATGCCCGACTACAAGTTCGAACTTGGACGCGGTGTTGTATACCGTGACGGTAGCGACGTAACACTCGCGGCAACGGGTTATATGCTCCACCTCGCACTCGAGGCGGCGGAAATGCTTGAAAAAGAAGGCATCTCGGCAGCGGTTATAAATATACATACGATAAAGCCGCTTGACACCGAATTGCTTACCAAATATGCAGAAAAGACTGGCGCAGTCGTTACGGCAGAAGAGCATTCCGTAATTGGCGGTTTCGGCGCGGCAGTATGCGAAGCACTTGCTGAGTACTGCCCCATACCCGTTATGCGCGTAGGCGTTGAGGATATGTACGGCAGAAGCGGAAAAGTTCCCGAACTTCTCGAAATCTACGGTCTCACCGCACAGAACATTTACGAAAACGCAAAGAAAGCGATAGCAAAAAAGAGATAAATCTGCTTTCCGAAAACAAAAAATCCGATACGGTTTTATTTCCGTATCGGATTTTTTAATATAACCAATCTTTGAAAAATCAGGATTATTTTTCCGGATTGATTTTCGTCGGCTTCGTTTTTACGTGCTTTGCCCAGTATGCCGCGTTTTCAACCCATTTGCCTACTTGTGGGTCATTCCACACGGGATTTCCGCGCATCGTTATCTCGTTTCCGAGCGCAGGGCCGTGAGGAGAATCGGGATAAACGTGAAGTTCAAACGTGAGGTTTGCTTCTGCGTACGCACGGCAGAGCGCAAGCGGTCCTGTAACGGGTGCAATAAGGTCGTTTGCACCGCAGGAAATAAATAGCGGACACGCCTCTTCCGTCACGTGCCTATCTACGCAAACACGGTCAAGTTCTTCTTCTGTCGGCGCTTCTTGTTGACGCCATAGACATTTCATAGTAATTCCCGTTGCATCTTCGTTGATAACGGGGTAGATAGGCATAACGCCTGCGGGCTTGTTGTAGCCGTAGGGCATATCTATTGCCTTATAGATTTCGGGAAGATTCCACATAACGCCGAGCGAGGCGCAGAGATGACCGCCCGCCGAGAATCCGACAGCGAAAACCTCGTCGGGATTTATGTTGTATTCTTCTGCGTTGTCCTTTATGTGCTTGATTGCGCGCGAGGCTTCAATTAACTGTGCAGGGAAAATCTCGGTCTCGTTGTTGAGAATGACCGAATAATTCAAAACAAACGCATTGAACCCCTGCGCCATAAACGCCTGCGCTACGACTTCTCCTTCGATATTTTTGCACAGACGGTAATATCCGCCACCGGGAAGAACGAGGATAGCCCTTCTTGTGAAGTTTGGCGACGGCTCTGCCACGTAAACTTCAAGGTATGCATTTTCGTTTGTCTCGCTCATTGGTATTTTCTTGTAAAGCATAAGAAAGTCTCCGTTTAATTGTTGCTGAAGGTTTCAAATAATAAAATCTCACGAGTAATGCGTTATTTTTTAACTATCTTCAAAACTGTGTCGATGGGATTTTTCAGCGATGCGCCGAGTGTAACTACCGCATCCGACGACTTGGCTTCGGTGTTCCAGAAGGGAGCGACCGTCACCTCTGTCATATCCTCAAGGTAGAAAGCATATTTTACGTCGTTTTCGTTTATGCCATTCATATTCAGACAGTAACCGCTCTTGTCAAACACGTGAGCGTATACTATGCCGTCCTTTCCCGTATATCTGCCGAATTCGGGTGTGGGCACGTCTACTGCGCCGCATCCGTAGATGCTTTCCGAGTTTTCGTGCATCCATTCACCGACCTCTTCAAGCACCTTTACCGTCTTTTTCGGGAATTCGCCTTTTGCCGTCGGGCCGACGTTCAAAAGAAGGTTTCCGTTCTTTGAAACGCAGTCAACGAGCATAAAGATAATGTCGCGTGCAGAGAGGAACTTATCGTTGGTTGCGGAATAGCCCCAACTGTCCGCTTGCGTTGTGATACACGCTTCCCACGGCATAGGTCTGCCGTGCTTGTCTACTATGCCCGATTTAGGCACGAACTGCTCAGGAGAAACGAAATCTCCCGAGTATATGGGCATTTCGTCAAGGTCTATTTCGCCTCGGCTGGTGTGGAGACGGTTGTCTATAATAAGGTGGGGTTGAAGTTCTCTTGCCATGGTGATGAGTTTCGTCGCTTCCCATTTTTCACCCGACATCTCGCCGTATGAGAAGTCAAACCACATAAGGTCAATTTTGCCGTAGTTTGTGAGAAGTTCACGCACCTGACCGTGCATATATTCAACGTAGCGTGAGAAGTCGCGCTTGTCGTTTTGCTCGTCGGGATTACTGCGTTGAGGGTGAATTCTGTCGCCGTAATGCGGATAGTCGGGGTGATGCCAGTCGATAAGCGAATAGTAAAGGCCTACCTTTATTCCTTCTGCGCGGAATGCGTCAACGTACTCGCGGACAAGGTCGCGTCCTGCAGGGCAGTTTGTCGCCTTGTAATCTGTCAATGCAGAGTCGAAAAGGCAGAAACCTTCGTGGTGCTTTGCGGTAAGTACTGCGTACTTCATACCCGCCTTTTTCGCAAGTTTTGCCCATTCGCGAGGGTCATAATTTTCCGCTGTGAAGTTTTCGAAATACTTCTCGTACTGTTCGTTAGAGAGACGTTCGTCACTCTTTACCCATTCTCTTTTTCCGGGGATAGCATAAAGTCCCCAGTGAATAAACAAACCGAAACGGTCGTGTCTGTACCATTCGGTACGCTTCATTACGTCATTGTAGTTTCCCATTAAAGAGTCCCCCTTTTTTCTTGTATTCTAACTATATTTTAATATATAAAAATACAAAGCGTTATAATAAAACAATCACAAAAGTTGTAAAATATTATCCTATTTATTGACAAAATAATCGTTAAGTGATACAATAGCCTTGAAAATATCT
>JAZOLR010000314.1:0-4381 GCA_045653255.1 Eubacteriales bacterium
TTTCGCGTCAATCCGTAGGGGCGTTTCACAAGTGCCATTGTGTCGCCCCGCTTTTCTTTTTATGTGCTATTATTCGCCGTCGTGGGTATCGCCCGCGGCGGCTTTTTCGTTTGCCTCGATTTTGTCGAGCCTCGCGGCGAGATTATCGACCGCGTGGCGCACAAAGTCTGTAACGCTCAAATATCCCAACTTGCGTAAAGACTCTTTATCAAACACGCGCTCGGCGACGTCGCGCGGGATTTCGACCGTAAGATTATAAAACGGGTTGTCCGCTCGGCGGCGGCGCGTCCTCTGCGTATGAGGGTTGACCTCCTCCAAGGGCGTTGCAACGGGTGTATCGGACGGTATCAAGTCGAGTTCGCGTCGGTCGTAGATGTCGAGTACGTCGCACGATAACGCCTTGCATATACCGTCGAGTGTGGGTTTATTCGGTAAACAAATACCGTTTACAATTTTGCTTAAAAGGGGTTTATCAACGCGAGGGTCGGCGCGGCGCACGCCGTCCAACACCTCTTTTTGCATAATACCCTTGACAAACATTACTTCTTTATACTTTGGCACGGTGTCTTACCTCCTTTTGCGCCGTGTTCTCAATGTGCTTAACGGCAAAGAGGGCGGCGACGTCGTGAAGGGGTCTTTCCTCGGACGGCGTAAGTCCGCTTGCGCCGCCCCCCTCCGCCGCCTTGATATAAAGAGGGACGGACGGGAGAAAATCTCCCGTCGGTGTCCTTAACGCCGTTACGCCGATTTGTATGTATGTTTCCTTTGCCATTGTAAGCCTCCTTGTTACTCCCTCTCGGTGGTGATTTTATAACCGTACCGTTTGCACAAACGACCGAGTTTTTTAATAAACCGCGAGGGCGTTTTCATATCTGCACGTATAACGTATTTTGTCGAGCCTTTTATGCGCTCGAATTTGCCCGTCATTTCGACGTTGATTTCGACGGTAATATTTGTGGGTGTCGCCATATCACACCTCGACCTTCGCGCCGTCGGAGTATGTAAAGGCGATAATCAACGTACCCTTGCTATTTGCGGAGATTGCAACCTTCATACGCGCAAACTTAAAGGATACTGTCAAAACGACACCGTCGAGGACGGCAACGCCCGCGTTGAAAATTGTGTCGTAAAGGTCGCCTTCGAGGTTGACCCCGCGACCCTCGCAATACGTCGAGAAGTCGTCGAGTTTTTGGCGCAACTTGACGACGTTCTTTTCGCGCTCGCGCTTTTTCTCCAACTCCTCTTGATAACGGCGCGCCTCGTAGCACTTGCAACGTATCGTCGCCGCCTCGTTTGCCTCCTCTTGACTCTCGTAATCTCCGACGGGCAACTCCGCACTTCCGCAAAAGCGGCAAGTCGGGTAAAACGGTAACATACCGTCGGTGTCCCTCTCGTTGAGGGTGTTTTCCATATCTTTTTTATCGTTCATAATAAACCTCCGTTAATTCGACCGTGGGTCGTGGTCTTTCTTAAATACTGCCTCAAAGTTCGTGCAGCGCTCTGCGTTGATTTCTGCGAGTCGGGCAATTTCCCTCTCGGTGAGGGCGTCCGCCACTTTACACGCGAGGGCGTAATCGGTATATGCTAATATTTTGAGGGTGTCGTCGCTCCACTCGGCATTATACGGCTCGTTTAATACAATCGACGAGGGCGAAAACTCCCATTTTCCGCCGCGGCAATTCATAAAACCCGTATCGTGTCCGTGTCCGACTTTACGATACGCCTTGATTTTTTTGTACGTGGTTGACGAGGGTTTCCACTCGTAGTCGTCTTTTTCCTCCGATACTCCGCAAATACGATAGCGGCGCACGGCGTAATTTTTCACGGTGATACTTACGCTCTCTTGCTCACAACACGGACACTTGAACGTAACGCCGTTTACTGCGAGGCTTTTTGTGCCGCCACACACACGGCAATCGTCGCGGAAATATAGGTCGCTCGCCCTCTCAATACGATAAAACACTTCGTCCAAATCAAAGGCACAAGGGGCGTAATATTCGATAATCGCGGTTTGTAGCGTGGTTTCTCTTACATTATCCATTGTTTCGCCCCTCCTCATATTTCTTTAACAAGGCGACGCACTTGTCGGAGTCCGCATTTAAGTCCTCAACCTTTCGATTGTTGCGGTCTATTCTGTTACGTAGTATCTGCATAGCCAACTCGTAGGCGTCGGGGTATGTTTCGGCGAATTTAATGCTACCCGCCGTCATTCCCGATTTGCGTACAACAACTTTATATCCGCTATACAACGTCCCTTTTGGGGTGCGGAGGACATACGTTTTCTCGGTTTCCTTTTCGATTTCATACTCGGCAATTTCGCCGACCTTATACGACGTTTCGACGCCGTAGAGTTTTCGGGTTTGGTTTGTTGTTTCTGCCATTGTGATTACTCCTTATTTATAAAAATCAATTTACGGGGAATACTTCGCGCGGAGCGGCGATAACGACGCTATTTGTGTTTTTGTCGAGAAGTTCGACTTGCAAAAACGGCTCGTTTTTGTCGTCCCTCCGATAGATAAGCGCGGATATTCTGCGATACTCAATATCGCGATGTTTGACGGGCGCGCGGGTGCGCCACGCCTCCTTCAGTTCGTCAACGGTCATATAATGCCTCCGTCCTCGGCAAAAAGAGCGTCGGGGGATTTCCATTTTTGCCTATCGTGGTAATACTCGCAACAAACACAATCCTCGCCGCCGCACGCGGCACATCTGTCCGCGTCCTCTTGCTCGATACGGGCGAGGTCGTTTATAATCTCGCGTTGCAAGGCGGTGTATTCGTTTGCAAATTTCGGTTTGCTCATACGTTGCCTCCCTCTCCGTGGTCGGACGGGATAACCTCGGTAACAATGTTGAGTCCGTTTGCAACTGCCTCGTGGCGCACATCGGCGTACTTGTCAACGTGTCCGCACGGGTTAGTCCATTTATGCACGCTCAAATATTGCGAGCCGTCATACGATAAACCGCCGACGGGTTTGCCGCGGGGTTTCCCGCATTTCGGGCATACCCAACGAAGGCGGACGTGTATGCCGTGTATCCCTTCGTGATTATCACAAGAGGGGATATAAACGGTTTGTATCGGCGAGGCGGTCGTGTCAATCTCGGGTGTGTCCCTCTCCAACAATTCGGGGTTATCGTGTACGTTTCCGATAATGCGGTACGCGTAAAGACTCTCCGCCGTTTCGATAACGTCGTCGATGTCAAGCACAAAACGCGCCGCGTCGTCGTCCCAACGTACGATACCGACCTCGTAACCGTCCATACTCTCGATAATATCGCCGTCAAACGCGACCTCGCCGTCGCAATCGGGCAATCCAACGCAACGACCGACCGTCTTTGCAAATACCTCACCGTAATAATAGATGTAAGTTGATACGGTATCCCCGTCAACCATT
Organism: Eubacteriales bacterium; assembly: GCA_045653255.1. Lineage (GTDB taxonomy): Bacteria > Bacillota > Clostridia > Oscillospirales > CAG-272 > UBA1740. Next base: position 3,393 of record JAZOLR010000314.1, read on the forward strand.
TTGACGAGATTACCGAAAACCCAATCTCCCTTTTTGTGAGGGAGATTGTCGGTTTTGAGTTTCGCGCGGTATATATCCTCGCGCAAGTTCAAGTTTTCGCGGTATTGAGTGATTGTCATTTCGCCACCTCCGCGTAATGCGCGGCGATTTCCGCGAGTTTTTTATCGGTGAGTCGGGGCAACGACCGCCCCGAGCCGCGGCAAAGGTGACAAACACCGTCGTCAACTGCCGTGTAAGCGACCGAGCGGGCGTAACTGCCCGAGCCGCCGCAACGTCGGCAAGGTGTGCCAAAATCGCGGGCAATCTTGCGGCGCGCCATACGTACGATAACGTCGGGGGATTTGAGTTTTGCGGGGTCTTTATCGTGCAACGTCGGATAAACCGCGTCGCAAATCTTTTTGTCGAGGGCGTCGAGTCTGTCAAAACGTATTCTCCACATTTCGCCCTCCGCGGCGTCGCCGACGTATTCCTCAATCGGTGCGGCGTCCTTCGCGGGAGCGTTGAAAATGCACTCTTGCCCCTCGGTTTTGTAGCGATATTTCAAGGGAGAGCGCGAGTAAATCGTCAAAACGGTTGATTTGTTTTCCGACATAGTGCTTTATCCTCCTTTATAGCGATACAAAAGATATGAGCGGGGACACCTTTTTGCGGGCGATATAAACCTTTACGACCCCGTTAATGCGCAATACGGCGAACGCCGCGATTGATTTCGGAGCGGCGACGACGCGGTCGAGTACGTCCGCGATACGCTCGTTTGCGACGGGTTTGCCGTCGATAAATACCTTTGCGGGTGTGCCAAAAGCCGTAAAGGGGTTTGTTTTGGTGCGGTTGGTTGTTTCCATTTTCGGATTTTCTCCTTTATTTTGTATTTTTCTTTTCAATGCCGACAAGGTAATCGAGCGAGGTGTGCAAAACGACCGCGAGTCGCTTTGCCACGGGTAAAGACGGGTTTTTTTCGCCGTTCTCGCTACACGAGTACGCGGGTTGAC
>JAZOLR010000315.1:0-2788 GCA_045653255.1 Eubacteriales bacterium
TTTTTTATTTTGTTTTACATCTTCTACAGAACATTCGCTCATCTTGTCGGATAAATTGCGCACGTCGTAGAAATTTATTTCGTCAGCGTTCTCGGCAAAAGTAAATATTTTAGTGTTTTTTATAATCTTAGCTATTTCTAATTACTATACCTCTGAATTTGTTTATCTGAAACAAAAAACACATAAAGTGAATAAAATATTTTGATAAAGCAAAAAATCACTATGTTTTACATACACGGAGGAAAATTTATGAAAAAAATATTGATTTGTGTTGTTTGTATTTTGTTATCCGCTTTATTCATCGCGGCAATGCCAATGGAAGGCGAAGAAAAATTATACGACAACGTAATACGCTTACACGTATTGGCAAATTCGGATTCAGAAGAAGACCAAGTATTGAAATTAAAAGTCAGAGACGCCATACTAAAAGAATATAGCGACGTGTTAAGTTCCGCAGAAACAATAGACACGGCAAAAGAAAAAGCAGAAGATTTATTAAGCAACATCAAAGATACCGCAACAAAAACCTTGGCAGAAGAGGGACACAATTACCACGTCGAAGTTTTGCTGGGTGAAGAATACTACCCCAAAAGAGAGTATGACAACTTCCATTTTCCTGCAGGAAATTATATTTCTCTGAGAATCGTTATAGGAGAAGGTGAAGGAAAAAACTGGTGGTGTGTCTTGTTTCCGCCACTTTGTCTGTCTACCGCATACGGAGATAGCGTAGTCCAAAACGAAGAATCCATTCCCGTCGGATTGAGTCCTGAACAGTACAAAATAATAACAAAATCCGACGACGTGAAGTACGTTGTAAAGTTCAAAGTGTTGGAAATTTTGGAAGGCATATTTGAAAAATAAAAGGCAGGTCATATGACCTGCCGAAAAATATTTTGCTTATCCTGCACAATTTTTGCAATAAGAAGCGAACTTGTTCTTCTCTTTTTCTATTTTTGTCTGCTCTGCCGCCTCGGTCTGATACCAACCGCGAGTGTTCATTTCACACCATACCTCGTGCTGAAGCTTATGCTCTTCGTTCAAAATGTTTAACATCACGTCGCACAATTCTTTCGATGAACATTCGTTTGCGTAGGTGTTGTAATTTTCAGTCATCAATTTCTGACTATTGAGCGCGTCGGTGAGTTGCGCCTGATCGTTAAAAGGTATATTGTTGCTCATTTTATTACCTCACTTTAAATTTTTGTATAGTGTGTCGAGATGTTGTTGATGTGTGGCTGCAATCTGCTCATACTTGTTTTTAAGTGTTGTATCAGAAGTGTTTTGAGCGTAGGCGGTGAACTTTGCCACCAAAATTTTTTCACCTTCTAAAAGTTCGGATATCGCGGTCAATTCTTTGCTTGTCATGTTCTTTTTTCCTTTACGTATTTTTTGACAATCCGCTTGTCAAATTTAGTATTTCCAAACATTAACTAAATATAGCAAAAAACCGAAAAATAATTTCAAAAAAACAGAAAAGTTTTTGTTGATTTTTTCTTACTTTTGTAGTATAATAGTAAAGCATCTTTAGAAATGAATGTAAAAAACGACAACTTAGCGAAAGGAAGTGAACGAATTGGCAGAAAAGCAAGGCAAGATAATCGCTTTGAACAGAAAGGCTCGCCACGATTTTTTTGTGGACGAAACTTATGAAGCGGGTATCGCTCTTTACGGAACAGAAGTAAAATCTCTGCGTCTTGGTGCGGTTAATCTGAAAGATTCGTTCTGCACTATTCGCAACGGTGAAATGTTTGCTTGCGGCGTTCATATTAGCCCTTACGAAAAAGGAAACATTTTCAACCGTGAGCCTCTAAGAGACAAAAAACTCTTAATGCACAAAAAAGAAATTGCAAAACTTCTCGGTTTGGTTGCTCGTGACGGTTACACACTTATACCGCTTTCTCTCTATTTTTCGGGTTCTCATGTGAAAATGGAAGTTGGTCTTTGCAGAGGTAAGAAACTTTACGACAAGCGAGACGATATGGCAGCACGAGATGCAAAACGCCTCATGGAAAGAACGATGAAGACTTCTTCCCGTGACTAATGCGGGGCCGTAAAGGTTTCGACGGGGGTTTTGAGGTATGATAAGCGAGTAGAGGCGAGGCACCTCTATAAAAGTCTCAAACATAAAATTAAACGCAAACGATAAAGTTGCAATGGCTGCGTAAGCACCTGACGCTGTCATAGGACAGCCCGTCGCATACAGTAGGACTGCGAACTGTATCCGGCGTCAAATTAGCAGTGAACGTGAAACGGGAGTTTGCTTTTGCACCGTTCACGCATAAAAAGGCTACCTTGACTACAAGCCTGCCGTTCGGCGTGTAGTCTCGGGAATGTAAAAGAACGTATACACTCGTAGAAAGTTATATCAAGAGTTTTTCGGACAGGGGTTCGATTCCCCTCGGCTCCACCAAAATGAAAAAAGCACTCCAGTCGGAGTGCTTTTTTCATTTTGTAGATGCTGAGGTTGGCAAACCCCCTCTTTGCGCAATACGGAGATACACCACCGCCTTTACAAACGAATGGACGCAAATGGGGTTCGCATACCGCGAAGCGGTATACTGTGAGCGTGGAGTAACCTATATAGATTTCACTCTGCCTATGCGTACGTTGATAACGCCCCCGCGCCGCAGATTCCCCTATTAAAACTAAAGCACTCCAGTCGGAGTGCTTTTTTCATTTTGTAGATGCTGAGGTTGGCAAAACCCCTCTTTGCGCAATACGGCGATACAAATGTACAAATGAAATTATATATCTACAGTAACGACGCCGGTTTCCAATCCGTAACTTT
>JAZOLR010000316.1:0-6892 GCA_045653255.1 Eubacteriales bacterium
TTATTAACAGCATTCTTTTTGTAGAAATCATTAATTAAAGCCATCATAGCTGCAATTGCAGTGTTAAATTTAAGGTTTTCAAAGTCGTTACTTACTTTCTTAATTGTCTGATGCATTTTTGTTTCCATATCTGCACTGTAAGTATCGCCATCTACTAAAATATCCTGTAATTTCCATACACGGTCTAAGAATCTTCTACATCCTTTTACACCATCATCGGACCAAGAAGCACTTAAATCGAATGCTCCGATGAACATTTCATAAGTACGAAGTGTATCTGCACCAAAATCTTCTACGATTTCATCAGGGTTTACAACGTTTCCTCTGGACTTGGACATCTTTTCGCCGTTTTCGCCCAAAATCATACCGTGTGAAGTACGCTTGAGATAAGGCTCTGAACAAGGTACTACTCCGCTATCATAAAGGAACTTGGACCAGAAACGAGAATAGAGCAAGTGAAGTGTTGTATGCTCCATACCGCCGTTGTACCAATCTACAGGCATCCAATACTTGAGTGCTTCTTCAGAAGCGAGAGCCTTGTCGTTGTGCGGATCGCAATATCTGAGGAAATACCAAGAAGAACCTGCCCACTGAGGCATTGTGTCAGTTTCTCTCTTTGCGGGTCCTTGACACTTCGGGCACTTGCAAGTTACCCAGTCGGTCATAAGAGACAAGGGAGATTCGCCTGTTTCTGTAGGTTCATAACTTTCAACGTCGGGCAAACGAAGAGGAAGTTCTTCTTCGGGAATAGCAACCCATCCGCACTTTTCACATTTTACTATCGGAATAGGTTCACCCCAATAACGCTGTCTCGAGAATACCCAGTCACGAAGTTTATAGTTAACTTTCGCAACGCCTATTCCCTTTTCGGTAAGGAATTCGATTATTTTTACTTTTGCTTCGGCAACTTCAAGTCCGTTCAAGAATTCAGAATTTACCATAACGCCCGTTTCAACGTCGGTAAATGCTTCGTTCTGAACATCGCCGCCTGCAACAACTTCAATGATAGGAAGATCAAATTTCTTTGCAAAATCCCAGTCTCTTTCATCGTGTGCAGGAACTGCCATGATTGCGCCCGTTCCATATCCTGCGAGAACGTAATCGGATACAAATATCGGAATCTTCTTTCCGTTTACGGGATTTATCGCAGATACACCCGAAAGGCACACGCCTGTCTTATCTTTTACAAGTTCTGTACGTTCGAAATCAGATTTTCTTGATGCTTCCTGTCTGTATGCAACAATTTCATCGTAATTTGAAAGTTTATCTTTCCAAGAGTTGATGAGTTCGTGTTCAGGAGCAATAACCATATACGTAGCGCCGAAGAGAGTATCAGGTCTTGTAGTATATACCTTTATAACGTCTCCTGCATCGGTTGCGAAACAAACTTCAGCACCTGTAGAACGGCCAATCCAGTTCAACTGTTGAGTTTTTACTCTTTCTATATAATCAAGGCCTTCAAGTCCGGAGATGAGTTTTTCTGCATATTCGGTTATCTTGAGCATCCATTGCTCTTTAACCTTATGTATGACTTCGCTTCCGCAACGTTCACACACACCGCCTACAACCTCTTCATTCGCAAGAACGACCTTGCAAGAAGTACAGAAGTTTACGGACATTTCCTTTTTATAAGCCAATCCCTGCTTAAAGAGTTGAATGAAAATCCACTGTGTCCATTTATAGTAATCAGGGTCTGTGGTATTTATTTCTCTACTCCAGTCAAAAGAAAGACCAAGCGCCTTAAGCTGAGACTTAAAACGGCTTACGTTATTCTCTGTTACTATTCTAGGATGAATTTTATTCTTGATTGCATAGTTTTCCGTAGGAAGACCGAAAGCGTCCCACCCCATAGGGAAAAGAACGTTATATCCTTGCATTCTCTTTTTTCTTGAAATGATATCAAGAGCGGTATACGGACGGGGATGTCCTACGTGAAGTCCCTGACCCGAGGGATACGGAAATTCAACAAGAGCAAAATATTTGGGCAAAGTATAATCATTTTTTGCCTCAAATGCATGTGCCTCATCCCAACGTTTTTGCCATTTAGGTTCAATTGATTTAAAATCGTACTTCATTTTAACTGCCTTTTCTATATGTTATATTTTTGTATTTTTTTCGTCTTCGTTCTTGAAAAATTCTGAAAGGTCTATTTCAGAGCCTTCTGCCTGCAATCTCTCAAGATTGTAAAAATTACGATCCTCGCGAGAGAATACGTGAACAATAACACTTCCAAAATCTACGAGTACCCACGTTCCGCCATCTCGGCCTTCAACGTGCGATGCTTCTCTGCCTTGCAAAGAAAGTTTGTAGCAGACTTCATCTGCCAAAGCCCTCATGTGAGTACTTGAACGTGCAGAACATATTACGTAATAGTCCGCAACTATCGTAGTAGCCGTAACGTTGAACATTTTTATATCTATACCTTGTTTTGCGTACAAAGCCGCAGCAGCAGTATATGCAAACTGTTCCTGTTCTTGCAGAGCGTCCATTTCCTTTTTCAACTCTTCCATACTTTTCTCCTACTTTTTTGTCTTTATATCTATTTGTGTAATATTTTCGTCAGAATAAATTTCATACTCCATACAAGGAGCATAATAAATATTGACGAACCCAATATTATCCTCTTTTATAAAAATCTTTTCTTCATCAAAAAGATCATAGTTGAACTGTGGTGAAAAATAATTACTCAACACCTCAGACATCGCCTCTCTATTGAGAACATAATACCACAATTTCGTTTTTTCATCAAGTATTGCTTCTCCCGGGGCGGTGATATAATGTGCTTTATAACTTTCTTCATCAGAAAATGCACTTATAACCAGCGCAACAGCGAGATCGAAAGGAATATCTGTTTTGCTTCCGTCCAAAAACTCTTTTGTAACGGAAATAATTGTAGAAAGAGGTAAATCGCTTTTTAACTTTCCGACAAGTGATGAAATAAAAATCTTTTGAGCATCTATTCTTCCGATGTCACCTTCCAAGTACGATGCTCTGTGACGAACAAAAAGTAAAGCCTCTTCCCCAAGCAAAAGTTGTTTTCCTTTGCTAATGAAAATTTCGTGCCCTAACTCTTCATCGTAATACGCAATATCGAAAGGGATTTCAACATCAACACCACCGATGGTATCTATAATTCCCTCCGCGGTTTCCAAATCAAAAACAAGATAGTAATCAATCGGCAAAGAAAATGCCCGACTGACAAAAGATTTCATATTTTCAATCGCTTCTTTTGAAGACATTCCGCGAGAAAGTCCCGAAGAATAAAGATTATTTATCTTGCCGTTATTTGTTCCCTTATTTACGTAAGTGTCACGCGGAATTTGCAACACATATACGCTTTTTGCATTAATATCAAGCGTAATAACAATCATAGCATCTGTGTTGTTGCCAACGTTGTCAATGCCTGCACAAAGAACGGAAATTTTTCTTTTTTCGTCGTTTCCAACATACTTATCAATAGTACTCGAAACTCTGTTGTCTCCGATAGGAAAATACCGAAAAGCAACAAAAGACACCGCAAAAAACAATAATAACGCAATCGATATACAAATCTTCTTCATTTGACACTCCTAAAACTTAATCAATTTTAGTGTGCCAAAAAATAATCGTTCTAAACTTTAGTTGCTTTTACAATTTATTAATGCATTGCGCGCAAAAAAGGTTTTTTCGTCAATTTGCTTCTTTTCTTTTATAAGGTACAAAATTGTATTATCAAGGATTTCAACACATATTGAGTCAAGATGATTTACGCGTGTCTGCGCTTCCATCTCGCAAACGCTATTCCAAAGTCTATTTCGCGTTTCGATACATTTCTGATAAGTACGACCGTTTTCCGTATAATCTGCCACGAACAATAACTTATCAAACAAAGACATTTCTTCATCGCCCGTAGTATGAGACTTTATAGAATTGAAAATCTCATTTGTTACATAAGAAGGAAACTTTTCTTTTGCGTAATACGCACCCGTTTTAGCATGCAAAATCTCTGACGAAATGCATTCAGGAAGTATTATATCAAATTTTTCACACAAATGCAACTGTTCTTTTAAAGATAAATCTTTTGTTATATCGTGAAGTATCGCCGCCACTCTCAAATCAAAGCACTTGCTCGGCAGATACAATTCTCCTAACTTTGCAATCTCCTCTTCCACTCGCAAAATATGAGCGTATCGTTTCTCGCTTACAAGAGATGAAACGACTTCTCTCATTTCTTGGAGGGCAAAAAGGTTCATTTGCGATAAATTTTCCATTTTTCTATATAATCCTTAACTGTTTCGGGAATGCAATCAGAAACGTCGATGTTCTTTGCAATTTTTTCTCTTATCTCGCTTGAAGACATCTCTATTGTTTCGATTTTTATTTCCTTTATGCTAGCGTTGTATTTGTCTCTATATTCTGCTAACTTGTTTTTAATCTGCCGTGAAATATCATTGTCATTCTCACGTCTGACGTAAGCGATAGTTACCATCTTGAAAATTTCTTCCGCCATATACCAACGATCAAAAGTAAGTATCATGTCGGTTCCGCAAACAAGCATTACGTCTCTTTCTTCGTTGCATATTTCTTTCAAAGTGAGATACGTATAACTTTTGCCTTCCCTTTTAATCTCCATATCGCTTACACAAGCACATTCAACGGACGAAAAAGCCAAACGGCACATTTCAAGTCGTTGTTCAGGAGTTGCATCTAGATCCTGACACTTGTGCGGAGATATATACGTCGGAATTATAAGCAACTTGTCAGGATTTTCACTTTTTTCAATCGCTCGCGCTACGTTTACGTGACCGACGTGAGGGGGAGAAAAAGTCCCCCCATATATTACTATTTTTTCCATCAGTAATTAAAGTTCTATTTTCTTATGTTTTTCTGATTCTTTATAAAGCACGAACCTTGTTCCGACGACCGAAACTACGTCTGCTTCAATGAAATCGGCAATTGAGTTTGCCGCTTCTGCTGCTGTATAGCCGCTATTGGGCAATACTCTTGCTTTTATAAGTTCGCGTGCTTCAAGCGCATTGGCTATCTGCTTGCACATTTCCTCGCTAATTCCATTTTTGCCGACTTGAAAAATGGGATCAAGCGAATTTGATAGAGAGCGCAAATACGCTCTTTGTTTACTATTAAGCATTGCATTCACCTTTAAATTCAGACAAAAACTTTCGGCAGAAAGCCCTCATAGCCTTCCCTCTATGGCTAATGCTATTTTTTTGTTCAGGGGTAGTCTCTGCAAAAGTGCAACCGAACTCCTCGACAAAAAACATAGGATCATAGCCAAATCCGCCGTTTCCTCTGTACTCTTTTATAATTCTACCTTCGCAGGTTTCTCTGACAAAAAAGTTTTTCCCGTCCGGAGTTGCACACGCAACGACACACACATATCTCGCTGTACATTTTTCGTCCGGAACGTCTTTTATTGCCTCTTGTAATTTTTCGTTATTTTCATCATCTGTTGCATGCTCACCAGCATATCGAGCGGAATAAACTCCAGGTGCTCCGCCAAGTGCGTCAACAGAAAGTCCCGAGTCATCAGACACACACACATATCCTAATGATGCTCCGGTCTTCGCTTTTATCATTGCGTTTTCTTCAAAAGTTTCACCGTCCTCAATAATATCATTAGTGAAGCCGACATCATCCAATGAAAGCACTTCTATATCGGACATATACTCAGCCATAAGAGTGCGAAGTTCCGATATTTTCTTTTTATTTCTTGATGCTAAAAGAATTTTCATAAATCCACCTTAATCAATCTTCAAAAAGTGCTCGGGCAAACTCATCAGCATCGAACTGACGCATATCCTCTGTCTTTTCACCTACACCGATAAATTTGACAGGAATATTAAGTTCTTTTTTGACGGAAATAAGTATTCCGCCTTTTGCCGTTCCGTCGAGTTTTGTCATTATGATACCGGTTATATTAGCCGCTTCTTTAAATTCTTTTGCTTGATTTACGGCATTTTGTCCCGTGGTAGCATCTATAACCAAAAGCACCTCTTTATCTGCTTCGGGAAGTTCTCTTTCGATTACTCGGTTTATCTTCGCCAACTCGTCCATAAGATTTTTCTTATTGTGAAGTCTTCCGGCAGTATCTACTATGAGAACGTCGCCTTTACGGCTTTTTACTGCATTTATGGCATCAAAAACAACGGCAGCAGGATCTGCACCCGCCCCCTGCTTTATTATATCTACGCCTGCACGGTTACACCAAACCTCAAGTTGTTCTGCTGCCGCAGCGCGGAAAGTATCCGCCGCCGCAACAACAACTTTTTTTCCTTCTTCTTTCAAAAGAGCGGAAATTTTTCCAATAGACGTAGTTTTACCAACGCCATTTACTCCAATAACGAGAATAACAGACGGTTTTGTGTCTATTTTAAGTGGTTCGTGCTCACCGATGGTTTCACGCAAAATAGAATAAAGCGCTTCTTTTATTTCCTCAGGTGCAGAAAGTCTTTCGTCCTTTACTTTATCCCTTAACGTATCAAGGATTTCCATAGTAACGTTGACTCCTACGTCCGCGCATATCAAAAGTTCTTCAAGTTCTTCAAAAAAGTCTTCGTCTATTCTGACAAAACTCTTGAAAAGAGTGTCTATTTTACCAAAAAAAGTGTTTTTGGTTTTAAAAAGTCCGTTTTTTAATCTCTCAAAGAACGCCATCGCCAATAAGCTCCTTCTTCTTGCTTTCTATTTCGTTTACGTCAAGCGGTATAACCTTCGATACTCCGCGTTCGGGCATCGTTACACCGTAAAGACGGTCAGCAACCTCCATAGTTCCTCGTCTGTGAGTAATAAGAACGAACTGCGTATCCATACAGAACTTCTTAATATACTCACCAAAGCGGAATACGTTAACTTCATCAAGCGCCGCCTCTATTTCGTCGAGAATACAGAAAGG
>JAZOLR010000317.1:0-6109 GCA_045653255.1 Eubacteriales bacterium
TCCCGCAGGACCGCCACCTATAATAACAAGTTCTGTCATTTCAATTCCTCCTTGGTCTTTCCGTAGTTGAGTATAGACTTACCGCCGAATTTCGTTACGTCTTCGTAGGGGATGTTCAACTCGCGAGCGAGAAGTTCAACAATGTAAGGACCGCAGAAACCGCCCTGACATCTACCCATCTGCGCGCGTGTGCGGCGCTTTACACCGTCAAGGTCACGGGGCTTCGGGTTGCTTCTTATAGCGGCGAGTATCTCACCTTCGGTTACAGTCTCGCAACGGCAGACGATTCTACCGTATGCAGGCTCTTTCTTTATCATTTCATTCTTTTCTTCAATGCTTGCGTGCTTGAATGCGTGCATTGCGGGACGAATGGGATTGAAGTCTGCCTTTTCTTTCATTTCGATACCCTTGTTTTTGAGCATCTCAACGATGTATTCCGCAATAGCGGGGGCAGAAGAAAGTCCGGGAGATTCAACTCCTGCGAGATTGATGAAGTTGCGCTTTGCCTCGCCTATTATGAAATCGCCCGTGCTGCCTACTGCACGCAATCCGCAGAAAGAGGTAATTGTCTTATTAAGGGGAAGTATCTTTACGTTTTCACGCGCTTCGCGGATAATCTTGTCGAAACCGTCCTGCGTCGTCTTTACGTCGTCTTTTTCGTCAATATCAACGGAAGTAGGGCCGAGAAGAAGATTTCCGTCAACTGTGGGGCTTACGAGAATACCCTTACCCATCTTGCTGGGAGTTCTGAATATAGTGTGGGAAACAATATCGCCGCACTCACGGTCGAGAAGAATGTACTCGCCGCGTCTTGCGTGTACGTCAAAACTGTCGTCGCCGACAAGTCTTGCCACGTCATCGGAAGCAACGCCTGCCGCGTTGATAACAATACGGGCATCTATTGCCTCGCCGTTTGAATATACCTTGTAGAAGTCGCCGCAGTCCTCAACCTTGTCAACACCGAAGTTGAGTTTGAGGGATGCGCCGTTGTCCATTGCGTTTCCGATAGCCGCTACCGTCAATTCGTAAGGGCAAACGATAGCGCCTGTGGGAGCGTAAAGCGCACAAGTAACACCGTCACCGATGTTGGGTTCAAGTTTAACGAGTTCTTCGCGCTCAATTATGCGAAGTCCCGCAACTCCGTTTTTGTTACCGCGTACAAGAAGATCTTCAAGTGTTTGTCTGTCTTCGTCGTTGAAACCGATAACGAGAGAGCCGTTATTCTTGTACTTAACACCGAGTTCTTTCGTAACGGTCGGCATGAGCACAGAGCCGCGCACGTTGAGACGAGCCTTGAGTGAACCTTCCTTTGCGTCAAAGCCTGCGTGTACTATTGCGGAGTTAGCCTTACTTGCGCCAACCGCAACGTCGTTTTCCTTTTCAAGAATGCAGATTTTGAGGTCATAGCGCGAAAGTTCACGCGCGCACATTCCGCCGACGACACCCGCGCCGACAATAGCAATATCAAACATAAAATACCTCCAAAAAAATAAAAAGGGCGCACCAAAACAAAAGCCTACCCGAAAAAGGCCCCTTTTGTCTCGATACGTCTCCAATTCTCTGTATCGCATATATTATAGCAGTAAAATTTTTGTTTGTCAATAGAAAGTTTTGAGTGGACAGTGGGCAGTCTTTAGTGATAAAAAAGAAGAAATCCGCCGAAACGAATTTCTTCTTTTCATTTATATTATTAAATAACCGTTTTTTCTTTCCAATCTATGAATTTGTAACTTTCAAGCATATAGAAGAATTTCGACAGTCTTTCATATACGGGTTTTGCCTTGTCGCCGAAATGCTCAAGAAGACACTCGCCAATCTCGACAAGCGTGCGCTCACCGTCTATTTGCAACCAAATAAAACTTCCGAGTTCGTCAAGATGTATATGCGAGACCTTCGGTTTTTTAATAAGAATTTGCGTTATTCTCTTGAAAAATCCGCGGTTTTCAATGTGGAAGGTAACAATGCCGTCTTCTTCCGTCCAAGTAAAACGAGAGGGACGGACGGGCACTTTTTCAAGATAGTTTTCCTTTTTTTCGTTGTTTTTCATATTTCTCATTCTTCTGTTTTTTTCTGCTTTTTAGCCTTCTTCCAAACAGAAAAACGCAAAAGCGAAAGAATTATAAGACCGAATACAACAAGCGAGAGAATGCTCGAAACTGCGCTCGGAAGACCGAGAACACCCGATATATCAATCGCCTTGTCAATGCCGAATATAGCAAACAATGCGAGAAGAATTCCGACAAGACCTTCGCCCGCTATCATACCCGAGCAGAAGAGAATACCGTTGTTTGTTACTTCGCTCTTATTCTTTTCGTCCTTCATTCTGTCAAATGCAAGACGCACAAGACCACCCACCATAATGCAGGCGTTGAGGTGTACAGGGAGATAAACACCGATAGCGAAAGGAAGTACGGGAATACCGAGAATTTCAACCAATACAGCGATAGCCACACCGATGAATACGAGGTTCCAAGGAAGAGAAGCACTCATAACGCCCTCAACTATCATCTTCATAAGAGTTGCCTGAGGTGCTGCGAGTTCTTCACCGCCAAAGCCCCATGCCGTGTCAAGAAGATAGAGAGTGCCGCCGATGGCAAGAGCAGAAGAAACAACGCCTATAACCTCGCCTATCTGTTGCTTTTTGGGAGTAGAACCGAGAATGTAACCCGTTTTCAAATCCTGCGAAGTGTCACCCGCAATAGCGGCAACAATACAAATGATAGAGCCGATAGCGATAGCCGCGCTCATACCTGCCGCGCCTTCTGCGCCTGTGAACTTGAGAATAAGGGTTGATATAAGAAGCGTCGCTATTGCCATGCCCGAAACGGGGTTGTTACTGCTTCCGACAAGACCTACCATTCTCGAAGAAACCGTAGCAAAGAAAAATCCGAAAACGACGATAATGAACGCACCGAGAAGACTGACGGGAATAACGGGTACAAGCCATACGATAAGAGTGAGGACAAGAATAGCGATAAGAATTAACTTGATGTTGAGGTCTTGGTTCGTTCTTGTTTCTTCTCCTACCTTTTCGCCCTTCATACCGCGGATAGCGCCGACGAAAGTGCGGACGATGAGAGGGAATGACTTGACAAGGCTTATAATACCGCCCGCCGCAAGTGCGCCTGCACCTATATATCTTACGTAACTAGACCATATCGCACTTGCGCCGCCCGAAGCGTAAAGTTCGCCGATGGTGAGTTCTGCTTGGGGATACATTATAATATTCTCGCCGAAAAGCACGATAAGAGGTATAATAACAACCCAACTGAGAAGACCGCCCGAGAACATATAGGAAGAAATGCGAGGACCGCAAATATAACCTACGCTCATTACCGCAGGATAAATCTGTGTGCCTATCTCACCTGCAAATCCCTTTACGCGAAGAGATATTTCCCCGGGTACTGCCTTTATTCCGTCGATGATAAATTTGAAAAGTGCCGCAAATCCCATACCTGCGAATACTGTGGAAGCGTTTGAGCCGCCTTCTTCACCCGCGAGCAATACTTCCGCACACGCCGTTCCTTCGGGATAGGGAAGAGTGCCGTGCTCTTTTACAATGAGGGCATTGCGAAGAGGTACCATAAAGAAAACGCCAAGCAGACCGCCGATAAGCGCAATGACAGTAATCTCAAGAAGAGAAGGCTTGTCCATAATTCCTTCCGCAGACCACAAAAACAGAGTAGGAAGCGTGAATATCGCGCCTGCCGCGAGTGATTCACCTGCAGAGCCTATCGTCTGTACGATATTGCTTTCAAGTATTGAATTTTTCTTCATGAGAACGCGGATAACACCCATAGCAATAACTGCGGCAGGGATAGAAGCGGAAACCGTCATACCGACACGAAGACCGAGATATGCGTTTGCCGCGCCGAAAACTACTGCGAGTATCGCGCCCATGATAATAGATGTAACCGTAAATTCAGGCGTTATTTTTTCCGCAGGAACGTACGGCTTGAACTGTTCGTTCTTTTTGTCCATGTTTTTTCTCCTTTTATATATTGTTACCGAATTACCGCAAAAAAACTCGCGCGGTAAAAAAGACATACAAACTATTATACCATAAAAAACACAAAAACGCAAGTCTTTATTTTTATCTCTTTCGCTTTTTACCTTTCACCCAAGCATCATTAGATGAAATCAAACGCACTCCTTTATGATTAAGACTGTAATTAACACTTGCCATAATATAACTTCCTATGATATAATGTAAAAGCCACCAGCCACCAAAAAGGGAAGCGTCGGAGAACTCCGCGACGACAGAGAAGAACGTTTGGCTTTTATGCGTAGACTTCACACCCACCTCAATTGAGGTGGGATTTTTTTATTTAATCGGGCTCAAACAAACCATTTATATATAAATATAATTAACGGAAGCAAACACAAAATTCTAAAGTTTATATTTCCCTGTTTTGAATAGCAAAAATTCAGAAAATAAAAAAACGAAAAAATTTTTATTTTTTTTGAAAAAAACTATTGACAAACGAAAAAATCTGTGATAGAATACAAACGTAAACGATAATAGTAATTGTTACTAATAAGGAGGTGCGATATTGCAAAGACACTCACAGCAAAGACAAGCGATTCTGGACAACGTCAGAGCGAGATGCGACCACCCGAGCGCAGATATGATATATGAAGACGTTCGTAAAATATATCCGAATATCAGCCTCGGCACAGTATACAGAAATCTTACGCAACTCGCGGAAAACGGAGACATACTTCGAATTTCCGACTGTGAGCGTGACCGCTTTGATAAAACACTTGAGCCTCACGTGCATTTCATTTGTGACAAATGCGATAAAGTGGAGGACGTCTTTTTGAAAACTTTCGAGAGAGAACTCTCGGATATAAGCACACGGCTTGACTGTACGATAAACAACGTCACCGTGTCAGTTCACGGCAACTGCTCAAAATGCCGTAATATTCAAGAAAACTAAAAAATAAAATAAAAACAATTTACATTTAATTTAAAGGAGATTTTTAATTATGGCAAAGTTTGTATGTTCAGTATGCGGATACGTTCACGAAGGAGATGCAGCACCCGAGCGTTGCCCCCAGTGCAAAGTTCCTGCAGAAAAGTTTAACGAGGTAAAAGAAGAATCTAGAGTTTGGGCAGCAGAGCACGTTGTAGGCGTTGCAAAGGGCGCTCCCGAAGCAATCATGGAAGGCCTTCGCGCTAACTTTATGGGCGAATGCACCGAAGTAGGTATGTATCTTGCAATGGCAAGAGTTGCTCACAGAGAAGGCTATCCCGAAATCGGTCTTTACTGGGAAAAGGCAGCATTTGAAGAAGCAGAACACGCTGCAAAGTTCGCAGAACTTCTCGGCGAAGTTGTAACCGATTCTACAAAGAAGAACCTCGAAATGAGAGTTGAAGCAGAAAACGGCGCAACAATGGGCAAGTTCGAACTCGCAAAGATGGCAAAAGAACTCAACCTCGACGCTATCCACGACACAGTTCACGAAATGGCTCGCGACGAAGCCCGCCACGGTAAAGCATTCGAAGGCTTGCTTGCAAGATATTTCGGCTAATATCAGATAAATAACATAAAATACGGCGAAAGCCAAATAAAGCCATCGCCGAAAGGTGATGGCTTTATGAATATAACACGGAAAAAGGAGATATGTATGAGAAAGTCAATACTTTTATCAGTATTAGTCTTTGCGCTTTGTTTTTCTCTTGTCGGTTGTGGCAATGGCATAAAGAAAGACTCAGCGAAAGAAGTGGCGGAATCGTTTCTCTTTTCTGTGGAAAACGGTGATTTTGAAACCGCAAAAAACTATTTGCATCCCGAAAGACCTTTTGACGTTGAAAAATACTTCAAAGAAGTTGAAGACCGCGCGTCAGTCGATTTTCAAAACGGCATAGAGATAAGGCGATATACAGGTTACTCGTCGTCTCTTTATGACAGCGAAGTCGGCGGAAGCGAATACGAACTTGAAATGAATATCATAGTCGACGGCATCGCTTTTGAACTCACTGTTGAAATAGTAAGAAACGTCTTCGGCTTCGGTATTTACGAAATTGATTTAGATAAATAAAATTGCTACAAAATACTTTTCTTAAAAACACAATTAAATAAATATCAAGTTGAATACGTAAATC
>JAZOLR010000318.1:0-9878 GCA_045653255.1 Eubacteriales bacterium
GGACTTGTCTTCCTAAGACCGCTTGGCCTCCGACTTTGAACTCGGATATGAAGTTCGCGCACGAAAGAAAAAGAAAGACTCGATAACACTCGGACTTATGGTGCCTACGCTTTCTAACTTATACTACCCTTTTCTGCTTCAAAAGATAGAACTTGAGGCACACTCGCGCGGTATTCACGTTATTATAATGGACGTGCACCGCGACCCTGCGCGTGAGGAGTTTTATTTCGATTTTATCAATCGCGGAATCGTCGACGGCATTATTGTGTTATTCACACCGCAGACGAAAGTTCCAAAAGAAAAACCCGTGCTTGTTGTAAGTGAATATCAAGACGGACTTCTTTCCGATACAATTTCGCTAAACAGTTATCAAGCGGGATTTATACTTGCAAAGCATTTGATAGAAGAGGGACACCGCAATTTTGCGTATATATCCACTCCTTTCCAAAATACTACAAACGCGCGTAAATACCGACTCGACGGTATTCGCGACTGTCTCAAAGGTGAGGGTATAGAAGACGGTATTACTGTACTGACGGGTACGTCAGAGGCGGAAAACATTGACTCATCATACGAATACGATTGCGGTTTTTCATTGACGACTAAACTGCTTTCTTCGGGAAGTGACGCTACGGCTATTATAGCGGTAAACGATACAACGGCATCGGGTTGTCTTGCGGCACTTCGCCAAGCGAAAAAGCGCGTGCCTGAAGATTTTGCGGTCGCGGGGTTTGACAATCTGCTGCTCTGCCAGATGGTAGAGCCTGAATTGACAAGCGTCGACCAGATGGCAAGTCACGCAGGGTGTCTTGCGCTCGATATGCTCGTTCACCGTTTGACAGGTGCAGAGCCTGATAATCTCACAGTACAAATGCAGTATCAACCGCATCTTATCGTGCGTAACTCTACGCGTAAAAAATAAAACAAACCGAGGTATCAAATCTGTGATACCTCGGTTTTTCTGTCTTCGTTTGTCAGTTTTTTTATCTGCTTTGTTGCGCGGATTATCATATAAGTTGCCATAAGCAAAATTATGATGCATACAAGAGTTCCTGTCGCGCCCGTCATAGTGCGTGAGAGGAAAGTATCTCCTACGCGCTCGTATTCGGTGAGCACTGTGCTTTCAAGCATTAGCATTGACACAAGGGCAGACGAGAAG
This sequence comes from Eubacteriales bacterium, assembly GCA_045653255.1. Lineage (GTDB taxonomy): Bacteria > Bacillota > Clostridia > Oscillospirales > CAG-272 > UBA1740. Next base: position 1,160 of record JAZOLR010000318.1, read on the forward strand.
GTGATGACCTTCGCCGCAGAGAAAAGCGGGCTGTTGTATTTTTTGAATCTTATCACGTTGACGATTGCGACAGTAAACACGGAAAGTGTAAAAATTGCGACAACGGTAGTGGTGACAAAGTGATGTGTAAATTCTCTTCCATTGTTTGCGATATAAAGCACGATAAACGCAAGCGTAATGTTCATAAAGAGTAAAAACACGCCCGACTTGCGATAGCGCTTGTATTCGGAAAGCATATCCTTTTCTTCTGTTGTGCCACGCACGTCGCGGAGAATGAAAAATCGCATTACGGCAAGTGAGAAATAGTATACTGCAAACGCGTAAAACCACAAAGACGAGTGATATACGCCGAGTGCCAACTGAAACAATGCGTAGGATATATTTATAAGAAGCGAGCCGTAAAGCGAGACCTTCACGCGAAGGCGTACGTCTGTCACAATTCTTGATACGTACTTATTCTCTTTCAGTAGGTTCATAAATTGTCCTTTTTAGTTGTATTCAAAAAGAGGCTATGCGAGTTTTATGCAATCAAAAGAGTGAGCATAAACGAGATGAATATCCACACTCCGCTAACGGCAGTAAGCACATACCAATACTTCTGTTTCCCGAATTTTTTCGCATTGGCAAAACACACACCGACAATAGCAAAAGCAAACGGAATACCAAAACAAACCGCCACATACGACGGCCAGAAAGGAAGAGTAAAAGAAACTCCGCTATAGTCGTATACGTCTTCTATCGTTTCGTATTCTATTGTCGGGCCGTAGACTTGTTCAAGCGAGTCTATTCTGTTTTTCAGTTCGGTGTCAAGAGCCCCCTCTATGCGAGTGAGCGTTACGTTTCCGCTTGTGAGCAACAAGTCGCCTCTCTGGTTTACCTGCTCATTTCCAAGCGATTTGAAATTGAGGTAATAGAATCCGTCGTCAAAGCGGTAAATTGCGCCGTATTGGTACATCAAAACAAGATAAGTATCACGGGCTATAACATAGTAGCAGGGCATTTCCATCAAGGTTGCACCGTCGACGGAAATTGTTTTCGCTCCGCTTGTACGCGCGGTGTCGAGACGTTGCACGAATTCATCGGAAAGGTAGGAATATGCGTCTATATCGTCGTGATATTCATTCAAGTTGAATATCTGCTCTTTACCGTTTTTGAAATTTTCAAAATGCTCGCGCGCTTCTTTGGTAGCGACGAAAATTCTGTTTCCTGTCTTGTGTTTTACCCAGACTATATCCGAGTTTGCTTCGTTTGAGCGCACAAGACATTCGCCGTTTGAGTAGTAGCCTTCTCTGTCTTCAAGCGTTACTCTGTCGTTATACTGGTATATGTAAACGGGAGACATATAAAATCCTACGTAGCATTCCTTGTAGACTTTTCCGTCTCCTATCAAGGTTTTTCCTCCGTCGTAAACTTCCCAATCTACGTATTCGCCTTCCGCTGCAAAAGCGAAAACGGCAAGTGACGAAGAAATAATAACGAGTGCGATAAGGAAAACGAGTGTTTTTGTGAAAATTTGTTTTTTCATCTTCATTCTCCTTTACGCAAGATTAAGTTTACGCTCTAAAAGATTTCTCGTTGCGTAATACAAGAGCGCGGAAATACAAGCAATAAAGGCGCAGACAATGAATATCAAAAGCAATACCGCAAACATTTGACCGTTATTTGAAAGGCGCGATAATTTTTCGGCAAAATCGGAAGTAAATCCCGCAAGCACGACGCCTAAAAATATGCGTGAAATTATGGATATTACCATATTTATTCCGTAATATATAACTATTGCGATGAAAATTCTCGCTTTCTTCGCTATTACTGCGGCAACGGCAATGCAGAATTGCACAAGGCAGATACCGAAAAACAAAGATAAAACAACAGTGACAATAAACGCAAAAGTATAAGCGGCAACCCACCACGCGCTAATTATATTTAAAAGTTCGACCTTTGCTTCTTTCAATATAACTGCAAATTCGGCAAGCGCGCCTTTTTGAATTGATTCAACGAAAACGAATAATACAACGAGGACGCAAACTATAGCAATAAGCGAATATGCAAGGGTATAAATCATAGCAGAGAGAGTTTTCGAGCGAAGTAACTGTCCGCGGCTAACGGGCAAAGTAAAGGTGAGATAACCCTCGTCTGTGAAAAAGTTATTATAAAACCTCAAGTAGATAACTATCGCCATTCCGACAGTTGCGGCAGAAACGGCGAGAATAGTAACTATAAGCACCATAACCGCAAGAACGTCAAAGAGGGTGGCAACTTCGCTCGCCTCTATTCCTGCGAGGACTTTTATGGCGATTGCACTCATAGTGCAACACGCAACGAGTATAGAAACCGTTATCAAAAAAAAGCGAGAAATCGCCTTCAAATCGTATTTCAGGAGTTTTGCGAACATCTGAACACCTCCCTGAATAATTCGTCAAGCGTTTTGCCTTGCTCGTTTTTCACTTCTTCGGTATTTCCCGAGAGGAGTATTTTTCCTTTCGCGGAGAGGAAGACGAATTCGTCGAGAATCGGCTCTATATCGTGGATGAGATGCGTGGTGATTATCACCGTTGCATCGGGGTTGTAATTTTTCATAACGGTTTCAAGAATATATTCTCTTGCCGCAGGGTCAACTCCCGCTATCGGCTCGTCAAGAAGATAGAGTTTCGCTTTTCTTGCCATAACGAGCACGAGTTGTACTTTTTCTTTCGTACCTTTTGAAAGTGTGCGCAATTTTGCCTTTGTGTCTACGTGAAGGTCACAGAGCATACGTCTTGCCGCTTTTTCGTCAAAGTCGGCATAGAAGTCGCGAAAATACCCGATAAGCTCTTCAACTTTCATCCAAGGACTGAAATAGGTGCGCTCGGGAAGATAGGAAATGAGGGCGGAAGTTTTTTCGCTTCTTTTCTGTCCGCACACGTATATTTCTCCCGAATCTATCGGCAAAAGACCGCTTACAAGTTTTATCAACGTGGTTTTCCCGCATCCGTTAGGACCGAGCAAACCGATGATTTTTCCGCTGTCAAAACTTATATTGAAATTCTCAAGTATGGGATACTGCGCACTGTAGCTTTTGCACACTGCTACGCACTTTAATACGGGTGTACTCATTTATCACATTCCTCCCTTACATAATAAATTTATATTCGTATACTGTTACATAATACAAGAATACACTATTTTTTATCGTATGTCAATACTGAAACCAAGGTTTTTATTCAACTTTCTTTTTACTTTTTGCCAAAATTCTACTTTCTTTTTACTTTTGGTGAAATAGTTGACTTTTTTCGCTATCGGTGGTATAATGAGCTATAAATTAATATAAGAGGAGACTTACTATGGCTTTCTTCAAAGGCAAAAACCAAGCAACACTTTCGCAACGAGAAAAACTTGAATTATCATACAACAATGCGCGTCGCGACATTCTCGCGCTCGTTATTCTATCATTATTCAACATTATTCTACTTCTTACCAACAGTAATACATACTTTTTGGTTTCCGCTTACATTCCCTATATGTTAGTTTTTTACGGAATGTTTTTCACGGGAAAGCTTCCGACAGAGGACTACGAATATTATTATGGAGTAAGTGCTGACGAATTGAACTTTTTCAATGACGCAGTTTTTTACATCTTGATGGCTATTGCGCTTATTATACTTGCTTTGTATTTTCTCTGCTTCCTTTTCTCGAAGAATGGCAAGTACGGCTGGCTTATAGCGGCGGCTGCCATATTTACGCCCGATGTGTTGTTCGTTATTTTTGGCGGAGGAGATATAGTCGACATTATATTCCATATAGCAATACTTGGTATTGCCATATACGGTATTGTATGCGGAGTTAAGTTAAAGAAGCTGCCCGTGGACGATACGCTCACAAGAGATGACGGCAGTGTATTCGAGCAATGGACTGCGGACTCCGAAAACTTGACCGAGCCGCAAAGCGACGACACCGATGCCGCCGAAACGGAAAACGAAGCCGTTCAAGACGGAAAACCCGACGGCAGCGTTGATTTTTAATATTTGAGCAATAAGCAGACGGCACAGTTATGAAAAGCATAACGTGTCCGTCTGCTTTTTTACTGTACAAAAAAACGGACTTTATTTTGTTTTTCTTATTGATATTTTTTTACTTATGTGATAAAATATAGAAAAAGGCAAAGGAGGAAAAGCAATGGCAAAGGGTTCTCAACAGAAAATGAAAATACTGCGAATTATGCAGATAATGCTTGAAGAAACCGATGACGAACACGGTCTGACACTTGAAGAACTGTCAGAGAGGCTAAGCGCATACGGAATTGAAGCAGAGAGAAAGGCGCTTTACGACGATTTCGAGGTTTTGCGTCAGTTTGGAATTGACATAGAGATGCGCCGCGACAAGACCACGCGCTACTACGTTGCGAGCAGAAACTTCGAACTTCCGGAACTCAAACTACTCGTTGATGCGGTGCAGGCATCAAAGTTTATAACTCACAAAAAGAGCAACGAACTCATCAAAAAGATTTCCTCTAATGCGAGTGTTTATCAGGCGCAGAAACTGCAGCGACAGGTTTTTGTTTCCAACAGAATAAAGACGATGAACGAAAGTATTTACTATGCCGTTGACAATATTCACGAGGCGATAAATACTAATTCTATGATTTCTTTCAAATATTTCGAGTGGGACGAAAACAAGAAAAAGGTATTAAAGCATAACGGAAAAATATACAAAGTCAGTCCGTGGTCGCTTACCTGGGATGACGAAAACTACTATCTTATATCCTACGACCAGGACGATGGCAAGATAAAGCACTACCGCGTAGACAAAATGACGAACATAAACCTATTAAAAGAAAGGCGCGAGGGGGAAAAACTCTTCCGCGATTTTGATGCTGCGATATATTCAAAACAGACTTTTTCCATGTTTGGCGGTAAGGAAGAACTTGTTACTTTGAGATGTAAAAATCATCTTGCGGGAGTTATTATAGACCGTTTCGGGCAGAATACGAACTTCTACCGTATAGACGGTGAGCATTTCGAGATAACTGTGCGCGTTGCGATAAGCCCTACTTTTCTCGCTTGGATAATGAATTTCGGCAAGGATATTAAAATAGTATCCCCCGACAGCGTAAGAGAGGAGTTTCTCTCTTTGGTGCGCGGTGTGATGTCTTTGTATGAATAAGGAGATCTATATGGAAACAATTGTATCAATTGCGATAGTTTTCGCCGTGCTTGCGGTTCTTTTCGCCCATTTCCGCTCTGTGTTTCTCGAAAGAAAAAAGATAACCGACGCAATAGAAAACGAAAATGATGAGGAAGACAGCTTCCCGCAAATTCAAACAGTTTCATTTCGTGCGACCGTAATAAAATGCGAGTGCGGCACAAGCACTATCGGATGCAGATCAGTCAAGGCAATAAAGGAATTCCTCGTTTTCTTTGAGGATGAAAGCAATAAGGTACACAAATTTTCAGTTCCCGAGGAGTGCTACAACGGATTAGAGGTAGGGCAATACGGAAATCTCACACTTAATTCGGGTGAGTTTTACAGCTTTGAGCTGATTGAGGCACAAGAATAAGATTTTTCATTGATTTTCAAAGTAAAATATGGTATCATTATAAAGTAATAACTACATACAGCGAAAGAATTGATTTCTTTTATGCGTATTTTGAAAGGATAAGGTTATGAAACTTAACTACAAACGCACTTTACTTGTCGGTATGGCATTCTTTCTCATTTCTGCCTTCTGGCAGGCTTACGATGCGATAATACCGCTTATACTCACGAACCACTTCGGTCTTCCGCAGACTGCGTCGGGTGCGGTAATGTCTATTGACAACGTGCTCGCGGTATTTATGCTTCCTATTTTCGGAGCTATTTCCGACAAGGTGAACACGAGATACGGAAAGCGTACACCTTTTATTTTCTTCGGTACTATTCTCGCCGTTATTTCGTTCATTTGTCTTACTTTCATTGACAATTATCAACTTGCAAGTATTGTAAACGCAGGTATTCCCGAAATGCAACAGGGCGCTATGACCGATGAAGCATTTGCGGAACTTGTTCGCAAGACGGCAGTTGAAATTACTATTGCAAATCCTTTACCGCTTATCGGCTTTATCGCTACTTTGCTCGTTACTCTTATCGCGATGGCTACCTTCCGCTCTCCTGCGGTTGCGCTCATGCCTGACGTTACAGTAAAGCCCTTGCGTTCAAAGGCTAATGCGATAATCAACCTCACAGGTACTGCTGGCGGTATCATTGTTTTGGCTCTCGGTATGGTTTTTGCGACCTCAAAGGACCACTATATGCAGTACACCCCTTACGTTATTGCAGTTACTTCCGTTATGTTACTTGGATTTATCATATTCCTTTTCTCCGTCAAGGAAAAGAAATGGGCAGAAGAGATGGAAGAAGAGTCAAAGAGGCTCGGCATTGACAAAGCACCCGCAGAAGAAGTAAACGAAGGCAAGGTAGGAAAACTTTCACGCGGTGAATTCACTTCTCTGCTTCTCATTCTCGCATCGGTTGCTCTCTGGTACATTGGATATAACTCCATAACGAGTAAGTATTCCGTATATGCGACGAACATTCTCGGTTTCGACTTCAATCTCACGCTTATTATAGCGCAGGCGGCGGCTATCGTTTCTTATATTCCCGTCGGTCTTATTTCTTCAAAGATTGGTAGAAGAAAGACAATTCTTGCAGGTGTTGCAATTCTTGCGACTGCATTCTTTGCAGGTAACTTCATCACCTCAAGCACACCTGAATTCGTTATGTTCCCCGTATTTATTCTCGCAGGTATTGGTTGGGCATCTATAAACGTAAACTCCTTCCCTATGGTTGTTGAACTTGCAAAGCATGGCGACGTAGGAAAGTACACGGGTTACTACTACACGGCATCTATGTCGGCACAGATTGTCGCTCCTATACTTTCGGGCGTACTTTATGACCTTATCGGCATGAGATACGTATTCTTCGCATTCGGTACTGTGTTCGTAGCATTCTCGTTCATTACTATGTTCTTCGTTAAGCACGGTGACTCGACTCCCGTTGAAAAGAAGAGCGTACTTGAAAGTCTTGATATAGACGACTGATATTGATATGATGATATTTATAAATATACTGTGTGTCATTTTATCTCTTTGTTTTGTACTGTTTCTTATTTATCTTCTCTTGTTGGTTCGTCCCCGCGCAAGAAAGCCGAAATGCGAGCGACTGCTCTGCGACTACGCGCACAGAGGTCTGCATGACGGCAACACGGGAGAATATCCCGAAAACTCGCCTGCCGCATTCAAGCGTGCGTGTGACGAAGGATACGGTATAGAACTTGACGTTCAACTTTCCGGCGACGGCGAGGTCATGGTTTTTCACGACTATTCCCTCTCGCGTATGACGAAAAGCGATAAGAAAGTTTCTGAACTTACAAAAGACGAATTGTGCAAACTCTCGCTTGCGGACACGAATGAAAAAATCCCGACTTTTTTGGAAGTACTTTCACTTGTTGACGGGAAAGTGCCGTTGCTTGTCGAGTTGAAGGGCGAGAATTTTGACACTTCACTCTGTCCTAAAGTGGCAGAATTGCTAAAAAATTACAAGGGCGATTATTGCGTTGAGTCTTTCAATCCCCTGCTTATAAAGGAAATAAAGAAGTATCTGCCCGACGTTTACTGCGGATTGCTTTACACTAACGTATGCAGAGATAAAAAGAAGTATTCTGCGCTTAATATTGCTCTCTCTCTTATGGCACTCAATTTCCTTTGTTATCCCGATTTTATCGCTTATAACTATCACGACAGAAAATCCTTCCCCGTACTTTTGGCAACAAAGTTTTACCGTGCGCCGAAATTCACTTGGACGGTAAAATCGCGCGAGGAATTCGACAAGTCTCACTCGCTCGGCGAGAATCCTATTTTCGAACGATAAAGGTGTTAATATGAGAATTTTATTTGTAAGACACGGACACCCGAATTACAAAAACGACTGTCTTACCGATCTCGGTCACGTTCAGGCAGATGCATTGGCGGACAGACTTTGCGGCGAAGAGATTGAGCATTTTGCCTCGTCTTCTTGCGGCAGAGCATACGAAACTGCAGTCCACGTAGCGCAAAAGCGAAACAAAGAGGTTGAAAAACTTGACTTTATGCGAGAAGTGCCGTGGGGCGATATTGACGGAAATGAAATGCTCGGCAACGGTCATCCGTGGATATGCGCCGATAACATGATAAAAAACGGCGAAAGTATCGTTTCTGCCGATTGGGACAAGACTGAACTTTTCAAACGCAACAAGACAACCTTTCATTTACCAAAAATGAGCGAGCAGTTTGATTTATGGCTTGCTAAATTCGGTTATGAGCGCGAGGGAGAATTCTACCGCGTGAAAAAGAAAAATGACGGAAATATACTTCTGGCAAGTCACGGCGGTGCGTCAAGTTGCATATTTTCACACTTGTTCAATCTACCGCTTACGTTCGTATTCGGTGCAATAGAGATAAACTTCACTTCCGTCACTATTATTATGTTTGGCGGTGAAGAGGGAGATTTAATTTCCCCGAAGATAGAACTTTTCAACGATGCCCGTCACATAGAAGGCATTACGGTTGATAACGTTTTTGATAGATAACAAAAAACCACGGCAAAATGGGTGATGATCTTAGGGGAGAATTTGGAAATACCGCTAAGTGCGAGCATCGCGTTTGACCGTTCAAACGCATTATGGGCTAAGCCCAAACCCCTATACAAGCAGAAAGAGCAAACACGCAAG
>JAZOLR010000319.1:0-1990 GCA_045653255.1 Eubacteriales bacterium
TAAAAATAAAGCAGATCGCTCTTTGCGGTCTGCTTTGTTGCAATTAAAAAAACAAAAAGAGGTTTTTCGTTGTTTAGCGGTAAATTGATGGCCGAACGGTTTCGACTATGAATTTATTGCTAAACGGAAACACCTCAAAAAATCAAACGGAGGTAAAAATTATGTTTGAAAACTACAAGGTTTTTGAAACCACACTTGCCGGTAGACCCTTAAAAATTGAAACCGGCAAAATGGCACAACTTGCCAACGGCGCCGTACTTGCAACCTATGGTGAAACGCAGGTTTTATGTACCGCAACCGCATCGGCAAAACCCAGAGAAGGCGTTGACTTTTTCCCGCTTTCTGTTGACTATGAAGAAAAAATGTACTCGGTAGGTCGCATCCCCGGTTCCTTCACTCGCCGTGAGGGTAAGGCAAGCGATAAGGCAGTTCTTGCTTCTCGCTGTATCGACCGTCCTATCCGTCCGCTTTTCCCGAAGGATATGAGAAATGACTGTACCGTTGTTGCTACCGTTATGTCGGTAGACCCCGACTGCAGTCCTGAAATTGCTGCTGCTATCGGTGTATCAACCGCAATCGCTATTTCTGATATTCCGTGGAATGGTCCTATCTCAAGCGTTGACGTAGGTCTTGTTGATGGCGAAATCGTTATCAACCCGACACTTGAGCAGCGCGCAGTATCTACGCTTGACTTAACCGTTTCTTCAACTGCAGACCTCGTTGCTATGATTGAGGCAGGCGCAGAAGAAATCGAAGACGATTTAATGTTCGATGCCATTATGGCAGGTCACGAGGCAAATAAAGAGGTTGTTGCTTTCATCAACTCTATCGTTGCTGAAATTGGCAAGCCGAAGTTTGAGTTTGAATCAAACGATCCTGACCCCGCTATTATGGAAGAAATCGAAAACTTCTGTATCGAAGACGTTAAAAAGGCCCTCGATACAGATGATAAACTCGTTCGCGATGCTGCTTTACTTCCTATCTACAATGCCGTTCACGAAAAGTTTGACGAGCGCTTTGAAGGCAAAGAAGCAAAACTTGACGAAATTATGTACCTCGTTCAGAAACACGTTGTTCGCGCTTGGTTAAAGGATGAAAAGAAGCGTGTTGACGGTCGTGGCATTGATGATATCCGTCCTTTGAATGCACAGGTTGATTTACTTGCTCGTGTTCACGGTTCAGGTATGTTTACTCGTGGTCAGACTCAGGTTCTCTCGGTTGCTACCCTTGCATCTGTAAGCGAAGCACTGAAACTTGATGGTCTTGATGAAGAAAAAGAAAAGAGATATATCCACCACTACAACTTCCCGTCATACTCGGTTGGTGAAACCAAACCTTCACGTGGCCGCGGTAGACGAGAAATCGGTCAAGGTGCTCTCGCTGTGCGTGCTCTTGTTCCGGTTATTCCGTCGGTTGATGAGTTCCCCTATGCCATCCGCGTAGTATCTGAAGTTCTTTCATCAAACGGTTCTACTTCACAGGCTTCTGTCTGCGGTTCTACCTTGGCTCTTATGGCTGCAGGTGTTCCGATTAAGGCTCCCGTAGCGGGTATCTCTTGTGGTCTTATCACAGGTGACGATGGCGTTTACGGCGACTTTATGACAATGGTTGACATTCAGGGTCTTGAAGACTTCTACGGCGATATGGACTTTAAGGTTGCAGGTACCAAGAAGGGTATTACCGCAATTCAGATGGACTTAAAGGTTCACGGTCTTACACCCGCTATCATTAAAGAAGCCTTTGCTAAGACAAACAAGGCACGTAATTACATCCTTGATGAAATTATGCTCCCCGTTATTTCCGAACCCAGAGCAGAACTTTCAAAGTATGCTCCCAAGATGCTCTCAACTCAAATTAATCCCGAGAAAATCGGTGATGTTATCGGTAAGCAGGGTAAGGTTATCCAGTCAATTCAGGAACAGTGCGAATGTACTATTAATATTGAAGAAGACGGTAGAGTATTTATCGCTGCTATTGATATTGATAAGGC
>JAZOLR010000320.1:0-6175 GCA_045653255.1 Eubacteriales bacterium
CGTAAGTATAGAAACGGCATTACTTAAGTTATATGTATCAGCGATAAAGGTCGGCATCCAAGTTGTTATTCCGTCTCTTAACATTCCCTGAAGCATTATGGCTATCATAATAAAAATCATAAGGGGAGTAAATAGAGGCGAAATAGATGATTTTTTTGTTTTTTCGCGTGGGGCTCTAACTTTTGGTTCTACGTCAAAAGAATATTTATTCCAGATAATAACCATAATAGTGCCGCATATAGCCGAGAAAATAAATACGGCTTTCCAACCGAATGCAGAAATCAAAAGCGGCGAAACCAAGTAAAGTATCACAGTACCGATAGAACTCCCCCAAGAAACTTTTACCGTAGTTTTCTTGTAATCTTCATCAGTAAGATGTGCAGACATAAGTCGGACAAGCGGAGGCCACATAAACGCCTGAGCAAACCCGTTCATGCACCATACGGCAAGCATCTGATAAGGCGAAGTGCACAACGGTATGAGTATATTCATAACAACACTCAAAGAAAGTCCGCAACTCATAAGTTTTTTTGGAGAAAATCTGTCACCGAGTATACCACTTATGGTTTGACCTATGCCGTATGTAATAAAACTACCTGTCACCGCCATAGAAAGCAAACTGCGAGAAAGCCCTGTCGCACTTTCCATTTCCGATATTACCGCACCGTAATTTATACGGGTTATATAACTCACCATATAAGTTACAGCGAACAAAAACGCAAGCATATTTATTTGTCTTTTAGTCTTTAGTTTTTCCATTTTTCTCTAACTCAATTATCAACCTGCGAAAAAATCGCAGATTGATAATCTTAAAAATCAAATTTCATTTTTTCTTTTGCAGAGCATTTTATTATAACACCTGAATTTTCTTTTATTAAAACGGTATTCTTCTCTGCTTTTTCACCGTATAAAACGTTTGCCTTCCCGTTTAAAATAACGCGCAAACCGTTATTTTTACGATTTATAACAGTCACTAACGCAACCGAATTTTTAATTCTTGCAAAGGCAAAAACATCACAGTCAAGGCGCAAAAGTTTCAATTCTGCATCCCTGTAGTTGTCTTCTGTGCGTCTGATTTCGCCTATCTTTTTATAGAACGAAAGAAGTTCGTTATCCATATTATTCCAAGGAAAAGGCAATCTATTGAAAGGATCGCTATAACCTTGCATTCCAACCTCATCACCGTAGAAAACAGTAGGAATACCCGGTAGCGTAGCAAGGACAAGATATGCATTTTTCAACATCTTGATACCTGCTTTGTATTGGCTTTCATCCATACGCCATATAGCGAGTTCATCATTGCTTTTTCCATCCGCATCGGGAGCAGCAAGTGCCGTAATAATTCTTACTGTATCGTGAGTGCCGAGAAGATTCATTTGAGCGTCAAGAATTCGTTTCGGACAATTTGCCATAACGTCACAAACAGCATAGCGTAACGGCTCTGTATCACCGTAACGCAAATATTTAATTATTCCCGTGCGTAGAGGATAATTCATTACCCCATCAAGTTCTTTACCTTGATAATATTTCTTGCGCGTACTGTATGCTATCTTGTTTGAAGCATCTTCCCAGACTTCACCGTAAAGAACGGAATCACTAATATGTTTCGCAAGAGATTCTTTTATACCTTCTATAAAGTCATCATCCAACTCGTCCGCAACGTCAAGTCGCATTCCGCCAATTCCCGACTTTGCGTAGTTTTCGATAACGCCATTCTCCCCAATAAAATAGTCACGGCACGAAGGAACGCTTCTGTTAATCCTCGGCAGAATGTCTATTCCCCACCAACACGTATATCTATTGGGAAACTCCTGAAATTCAAACCAATCGTAATACGGAGATTCTTTCGACTGATATGCACCGACAGAAGAATATTTTCCAAACTTATTGAAATATATGCTGTCTGCGCCCGTGTGATTGAAAACGCCGTCGAGAATGATTTTAATTCCCTTTTCTTCAGCCTTTTTCAAAAGTTCAAAGAATGCTTTTTCTCCGCCGAAGCATTCGTCAATTTTCAGATAATTACCCGTATCGTACTTGTGATTTGAATAGGCCTCGAATATGGGGCTCAAATATATGCAATTTACACCGAGAGAAGATATATAGTCAAGTTTGTCTATTATGCCATACAAGTTTCCGCCAAAAAACACGTTATTGCGAAGAAAAGCACCGGGATATGCAGGATATTCAGGAATACCGTTATCCCAATCGCTATTCAAAATTGCATCATCGCGCAGCGGTGTTTCTTTTCCGCGGAAAAAGCGGTCAACAAAAATATGATATATAACTCCACCATATATCCAATCGGGAGCGCTATGCGAAAAGTCACTTACCGTAAGTTGAAATTCAAACGGTGAAAAATCGTCAAGAAGATGGAATTTCACGCCGCCGTAGTAACCGTCGCGTGCGGTATATACTTTTCCTACCGCGCTTTCAAACTCAACACGGCAAAAATACAGTCCGCTTTTTTCTATTGTAAAGTCAACGGCGTACACATCAAAAAGTCCGTTAAAATCAACAAAAGAAAGCGGATGCTCTGCAATACTCCCTGTTTCATCATCGCGTATCTTTAACAAAAGACGAGAAGCCCCGAGTTGACGCGGCAAACTCAATTTTGCAATCAAAGACTTATTTGCGGCATAGGCAGTCCGAAAAAACGGACTGCCTGCCTTCTCGGAAATTACGAATTCGCCTTTGCATTTCAAACAATTATCCTGTTTTATGCGTAGATTCATCAAATATCTCCGTTGTTATTTGTTTCCTATGGGTTTCATATGCCATATTCTTTCGGCATACTGTTTGATACTGTTGTCTGCGGCAAATCTGCCGGAACGAGCAATATTTATAAGTGAACGCTTGTTCCATTCGCGTGTATTCGCGTAATCTGCTATTGCCTTGTCATACTCATATCTGTACGAATCAAAATCTGCAAGACACATATACGGGTCAGATACACCATTTATTGCATTGATAAGATAATCAGCAATATAGGAGAAGTTATTTCCTCCAAGGTCATAATACAGTCTATCTACTGCACGGTGAAGTTTTTCGGAGTTTCTGTAATACTCACGGGCATCGTAGCCGTGTCTCCAAAGTTCTTCAACTTCATAGGTGTTAAGACCGAAAATGTATATATTGCTGTCTGCTACCGCATCAAGTATTTCTACGTTAGCGCCGTCAAGAGTACCGATAGTGAGCGCACCGTTCATCATAAGTTTCATATTACCTGTACCGCTTGCCTCTTTACCTGCGAGAGAAATCTGCTCACTCAAGTTAGCGGCAGGAATAAGAATCTCTGCCATACTGACGTTGTAATCTTCCATAAAGAGAACTTTTATCTTATCCTTTGTAAGCGGATTTTTTTCAAGTTCTTCGCTTATGAAGTAAATGAGTTTGATAAGTTGCTTTGCCATATAATAACCGGGCGCGGCTTTAGCACCGAATATAAACGTCTGGGGCGTAATATCCGCATTGGGATTTTCGCACACTTCGTTATATATGGAAAGTATCTTCAAAACGTTAAGAAGTTGGCGTTTATATTCGTGCATTCTCTTTATCTGCACATCGAACACGGAATTAGGGTCAATAACTCTTCCTGTCTTCTTCTCTGCGTATTCTGCAAATCTCACCTTATTCTGATGCTTAACTTCTGCCAATCTGTCAAGCACGGTTTCGTCTTTTGCAAACTTTTCAAATTCTGCAAGAATGGAAGGATCATTTTTGTAACCTTCTCCAATGCAATCGTTGAGAACTTCGCAAAGACCTGGGTTTGCGGAATTGAGCCATCTTCTGTGAACTACACCGTTTGTAACGTTTGTAAATTTCCAAGGTGTCATTTTGTAGAAATCGTGGAATATTGTTTTCTTCAAAATGTCACTGTGAAGTGCGGATACACCGTTTACAGTATGAGAGCCCACAATACTCATGTTAGCCATCTTTACTTGACCGTAACTTACGATAGCCATCTTTGAAATTCTATCCCAATCTCCAGGGTAAAGATTCCAAAGATCTGCACAGAATCGTCTGTTTATTTCAGAAACAATCGAGAAAATTCTCGGCAGTTTCATCTTGAACAAATCAATTCTCCAACATTCAAGCGCTTCGGGAAGAACGGTATGGTTGGTGTAAGATATAGTTTTCGTAACGATATTCCAAGCATCATCCCAAGAATAAGAGTAAGTGTCCATAAGTATTCTCATAAGTTCGGGAATACAAAGTGCGGGATGGGTATCGTTGATATGGATTGCTATTCTGTTTTCAAAGTTCGCAAGCGAGCCGTAGGTAGCAAAATAATCGCTTATTATACTCTGCAACGAAGCAGACACAAGAAAATACTGCTGGGTAAGACGCAAAAGTTTTCCTTCGTCGTGATTATCCGGTGGATAAAGTTGTCTTGTTATTTCCTCTGCGTTGGAACTGTCCTGAAGGGATTTGAGATACGTTCCTTGAGATGCAAAGTTGTTTTGCATTTTGTGAGTCTCTCTCGCTCTCCAAAGACGTATTGTGTTCGTCGCGTCGGTTTCCGTTCCTACAATCATAACGTCATAAGGAACTGCTCTAACTTCATCGTATTCGGTGTGAATTATTTTGAGTTCACCGTTCTGCCACTCTTCTTCTACAAGGCCGCCGAATCTAACAGTAACGCTCTTTTCGGGTTTAGGGAAAAGCCACGCACCGCCATCTTTCTGCATCCATGTATCAGGTATTTCAACCTGTTCACCATCAACAAGTCGTTGTCTGAAAAGTCCGTTCTCATAGCAAAGAGAATATCCGTTTGCCGCATAATCAAGAGCAGTGAGAGAATCCATAAAACAAGCGGCAAGTCTTCCAAGACCCCCGTTTCCAAGTCCGGGGTCTACCTCACAAGCATAAACCTCTTCAAATGAACTTCCGTATTCTTTAAGGAGATTGCAAAGTTCATCGTAAATGCCGAGATTCATCGCGTTTGTTTTAAGAGAACGACCGATAAGAAATTCCATGCACAGATAGCAAACCTTTTTACCTTCCGCTGCTTTTATACGTTTTTTGAAGGAGTTTCTATTCTGGTTTATTATATCCTTCATTGCGTAAACTGTCGCAAGGTAAAGTTGCTCTGCTGTCGCTTCTTTCGGGGTAGTTACACCGCGGGAAAAAAGTTTGTTCTCAATTTTTTGTTTAAGTGATACGTTCACTTCTTTTTCTGTTTTGCTTTGTGTCTTTTTTACTTTGTTGCTCATAAAATTATCCTATTAGTTGGTTATCAACCTATTAATTCCTTGTATATTTCAATGTATTTTCCTGCGGAAGTATCCCACGTGAAGTCGGATTTCATCGCTCTCTTAACAAGAGCGGACCACTCCGTTTTATTTTCATAAAGCGAAAGTGCTTCTTTTATCTTGAATAGCATTTCATGTGCGTTGAAATTGTAGAATACAAATCCGTTTGAGTTTTCATCGCCGTATGGGATGATAGAGTCGTAAAGACCACCTACACCGCGCACTATCGGAATCGTTCCGTATCTGCAAGATACCATCTGTGCAAGTCCGCAAGGCTCGCTCTTCGACGGCATCAAGAAGATGTCCGCAGATGAATAAATTTCTTTCGATGTCTTTCTGTCAAACTTGATTATCGCTCTTGCTTTATCGGGATAACGCAAGCAAATGTCAGAGAGTATAGTCTCGTATTCCTTGTCTCCGGTTCCGAGAACAACGAATTGAACGTTTTCGCTCAAAAGTTCATCAAGAACACACAAGACAAGGTCGATTCCCTTTCCTGCTGTAAGTCTTGTTATCATCGCGACAAGCGGAATATTTTCATCTTCGGGAAGCCCCAATTTCTTTTGAAGGGCGAGTTTGTTCTCTTTCTTTCCTTCTTTTGCCTTTGTCACGGTGTACGTCTTTGTAATATCTTCTGAATTCGAAGGCGAGAAATATTTAACGTCTATTCCGTTTATTAATCCAGCAAACTTATAGCCGTACGTCTTGACGATATTATGCAAACCGAAAGCAAAAAACTCATTTTCAAGTTCCTTTGCATAGTTGGGGCTAACGGTTGTAACCTTATCGGCACACACGATAGCACCTTTCAAAAGGTTCACGTTGCCGTCGAATTCAACTATTTCGCTGTAACTGTTATCAAGTCCCAATACGTCTCCCATGATATCAAATCCGTATTTTCCCTGATACTCAATATTATG
>JAZOLR010000321.1:0-5670 GCA_045653255.1 Eubacteriales bacterium
AAGGTAGTTATGAGAATCCTCAAGAAGCGTCTTATCAATCATATGATAGGCGCGGCAGGTATCTCCGCATTCCCTATGTCAGGTAGAATTGTTCACAAGATGGCACTTGAAGAAGACAACCAGAACTTCCTTCTTATGCACTCAATAGGCGTAAACGTTTCGGGACAGATTGCTTCCGTTATCGCAGGCGCATTGGTGCTTGGATTCTTCTCATAAGCGAAAGGAGATACAACTATGATTTTTGAATTGGCTAATTTCGTTGCAAACCTCAAATTTATGGGCATCGGTATGCTCGGCGTATTTATAATAGTCGGCATTATTATTGCTGCAACTTATGTAATAAGCAATATAGATAAGAAATCCAACTGATTTGGATTCGTATTTTTGCAGGACCGCAAAACATAAAAACAACACCTTGATTTTTAGTCAAGGTGTTGTTTTTTATAACATAAAATTTTAAAGAATTATTCTTCTTCGTACATTTCGTCATCGTCTTTGCCGTGGCGGAGGTCGTAGTCGAGAATGGATTCGTCGAATTCCTCGCCGTCGAGTGAGCCGTCGATATTCATACCCTCATTCCAGTCGAGTTTTTCTTTGTAGAGAAGGTATCCGCCGAAAGCGCCGCCCATTGCGGCAACTGCGAGAAAAGCGGCAGAAATGCTCTTTTTCTTCGCGCAAAGAATAAGAAACATAACGAAAAATGCAAACGATTGCACCAAAAGTGCGATGGCTATATAGAGCCTTGATTTTTTAAACATACCGTTTCTCCTTTCAAAAAATAAGAATGTAAAAACAATAAAACTGACGCAAATACCGAGAATAGAAACTTTTATTTGCCTGCGTTGTCTTTGAGGTATGCGTTGATAAATCCGTCAATATCGCCGTCCATTACCGCGCCGATATTTCCTTCTTCATATCCTGTACGAGTATCCTTTGCGAGAGTATAGGGCATAAATACGTAACTTCGTATCTGTGAACCCCATTCGATTTTCGTCTTGTTACCCTGAATGTCTTCAATCTTGTCAAGTTTTTCGCGCTCCTTGATTTCAAGGAGTTTGGATTTAAGCATCTTCATCGCGGTTTCCTTGTTCTGAAGTTGGCTTCGCTCTGTCTGACAACCGACAACTATACCGGTCGGGATATGCACGATACGGATAGCGGAGTCTGTCTTGTTGACGTGCTGTCCGCCCGCACCGCTTGTACGGTGTGCCGTTATTTCAAGGTCTTCATCGCGGATTTCAATAGAGTTATCGTCGTCAAACTCAGGCATAACTTCAACGGAAGCAAACGAGGTCTGTCTGCGTCCTGATGCGTCGAAGGGAGACACTCGAACAAGACGGTGAACTCCGTTTTCACTCTTGAGGTAGCCGTATGCGTTAGTGCCCGAAATCATAATGGTCGCACTCTTGATACCTGCTTCTTCGCCGTCGAGCCAGTCGATGAGTTTCACGTTATAGCCGTGACGCTCGCCCCAACGGGTATACATACGGTAGAGCATAAGCGCCCAGTCCTGCGCTTCCGTACCGCCTGCGCCGGGGTGGAAAGAAACTATTGCGTTGTTTTTGTCGTATTCGCCTGTGAGGAGTGCGTCAAGTCTCTGCTTTTCGGATTCCTTTTCAACGAAGTCGAGTTCCGCCTGTACTTCCTCTATGGAACTTTCGTCATTTTCTTCGATAGCCATTTCTGCAAGCATTATTGCATCTTCGAGGCGGGTTTCAAGATTTCTGAACGCTTCGTATTTGTCTTTAAGTTGCTTTACTTTCTGCAAAATCTTGCTGCTGTTTTCTTGGTCTGCCCAGAAATCTTCTGCAAAGGTTTTTGCTTCAAGTTCTGCTATCTCTTTTTCGAGTTCCTCTACTTTAATAGCGGACGCGAGTTCTTTTATGTTTTCTCTGTATGAAATAAGTTTGTATTTTGCTTCTTCAAGTGCGATAATCAAAATGGGTTTCCTCCAAAAAAGTTGTGTTATGCTTGCGCGAGAAAATTGTGTCAGGTGTGCATACGCATTTTCGCCTTGCACTTCGGGCAGGTGACGGCTACGTCGCCCTTGCCTTTCGGCAGACGAAGGTTAGCGTTGCAGGAAAGACACTTGAAATATACGTGAGTTTTTCTGTCGCGCCATTTGTTTTTGCAGAGTTTGCAGAACTCGCCTATTTCTTTTATAATCTCGTTTTCACGTCTGCGCGCCGCTATATTTCTTGAAAAAATGCGGAACAAAGTCCACCCGATAGGAATAAGCGGTAAAAGTGAAAGCCACCACACGTCAAAAAGTGAGAGAATTATCTGCAATATAAGCGAAAAAATAACGCAAACTGCGCAAAGTTCGTCAGCGCCGTAACGGCCTCTCATAAATTCGTAAAACTTGTTCATTCTGTTTTCCTCGCAAACAAGATTGATTTCATATACATAAGTGTACCACAAAAAATGTAAAATGTAAATAGCCTAACTGTAAATTCTTTTCCATTCTTTATCCATTCACTTGACATTTTAGACAATATAATATATAATTTATACAGAAAAACAATAAACGGAGGTAAATAAAATGAAGGTAGATAAGCAGTCTATTATAGGCGATATTCTTGATTTTGACAGAGAGACCGCGCAGTTCTTCTTTGAAATCGGTATGCATTGTCTCGGATGCCCCGCATCAAGAGGCGAATCGATAGAGCAGGCTTGCGCCGTTCACGGAACGGATGCAGACGCGCTCGTTGAGAAGATCAACGCATTTCTCGCAAAGAAGGCGTAAATGACGAAAGAAACGCTTGACGCAAGACTCGCGTCGGCGGCGGAATACGTCAGGCAGGGGGCGGTTTTTGCCGACATAGGTACGGATCACGCCCACCTGCCGATTTTTCTTTTGAAAAACGGAAGAATAGAAACCGCCGTCGCCGCCGATATAGCGAAAGGCCCGCTCTCGCGCGCGGAAGAAAACGCGAAAAAGCACAACCTTCACGAAAAAATTACCTTCCGATTGACAGACGGTCTTTGTGGACTTTCCGACCTATCTATTACCGATATAGCAATATGCGGTATGGGCGGAGAACTTATCTCGCAGATACTTGACGCAGCGCCGTTTGTGAAAAAAAAAGAGATAAGACTGATACTTCAACCGATGAGTAAGCAAGACAGACTTCGCCGCTACCTTGCGAAAAACGGATTTTCTATAGTTTCGGAAACACTCTCTCGCGCTTCTGGCAGAGTTTATTCCTGCATCTGCGCGGAATATTCGGGTGTGCCGTATGAACTTACCGAGGCAGAATACCTTGTCGGAAATCCTATACTCAAAACCGAAAAAGATAAGGAAAACTACAAAAAACTCATAGATAAAAAAAGACTTGCAATGCAAAAGCGCATAGACGGAAAAAACGCATCGGGCGGCACGGACGAATACGCCAGGCTCACTCTTTGCGCGCTTGACAAAATAAGAGGTGATATATAATGACGGTATACGAACTTTACAAAAAACTCTGCGAGGAATATCCTTGCGAGTTGTCTTGCGAGTGGGACAACGACGGAATTATGTGTTGCCAAGACTATAAAAAAGAAGTGAAAAATATTCTTCTTTGCCTTGACGTGACGGAAGAAGCGGTAGACTATGCAAAAGAGAAGGGGTGCGACCTCATTGTTTCGCATCATCCTCTCGTCTTCCGCGGACTTCGCGCGCTGACAGAAGAAAACCACGTCGCAAGAAAAGTGATGAAACTTCTTTCTGACGGCATTTCGGTGTTTTCTTTCCATACACGCGCAGACGCTGCCGAATACGGTGTAAACGATGCGCTCGCGGAAATTCTCGGACTTGAAAATATAGAGCCTTTCGGTGACGGAATGGGCAGAGTAGGGTATATAAAAGAAAAGACCGAAATAGAGAAATTCGCACAATTCGTGAAAGAGAAACTTTCTTCCCCTGCCACCTCCTATATCGGCGAGGGCGATTGCCACCGCGTTGCCGTGCTTGGCGGTGACGGCAAGGATTGCATATCCGACGCTATTTCTTCGGGGGCAGATACCTACGTAAGCGGAAGCGTAAGTTATAACGCATACATCGACGCGCGCGAGATGGGTATTAAAATCATTGAAGCAGGGCATTTCCATACGGAAAACCCCGTGCTTTCGCGTTTTGAACAAGCGATAAAAAAGCAAATCCCCGATGCAAATATATTGAAATACGATTCATACCCGATAAAGCACGTCTAACACTTGACAATTCGGGTTTTGTGTGGTAACATATCTATGTTTGAATAAAATAACATAAAAGAAAAGGAATTGAGAAAATGACAGTATATGAAGAACTCGTTGAACGTGGGCTTATCGCTCAAGTAACAGACGAGGCAGAAATAAAAGAACTTGTCAATACCGGAAAGGCAGTATTTTACATCGGTTTTGACCCGACTGCCGACAGTTTGCACGTCGGTCACTTTATGGCGCTTTGCTTTATGAAGAGACTCCAGATGGCAGGAAACAAGCCCGTTGTTCTTATAGGCGGCGGTACGGGTATGATTGGCGACCCCTCAGGAAGAACAGATATGCGTCAGGTATTGACGAAAGAGATGGTAGAGCACAACTGCGAGTGCTTCAGACACCAGATGAGCCGTTTCATAGACTTCTCAGAAGGAAAGGCTATAATGGTCAACAACGCGGATTGGCTTCTCGAACTCAACTACGTTGAACTTCTCCGCGAGGTTGGCGCTTGCTTTAGCGTAAATAAGATGCTCTCCGCAAAGTGCTATGAGCAGAGAATGGAACGCGGACTTTCATTCCTTGAATTTAACTATATGATAATGCAGAGTTACGACTTCTACGAACTCTTTAGAAAATACGGCTGTAATATGCAGTTCGGCGGTGACGACCAGTGGAGCAATATGCTCGGCGGTACTGAACTTATCCGTAAGAAACTCGGAAAAGACGCGTACGCTATGACGATTACTTTGCTTCTCAACTCCGAAGGCAAAAAGATGGGTAAAACTCAGTCGGGCGCAGTATGGCTTGACCCCAAGAAGACTTCTCCCTACGAATTCTATCAGTACTGGAGAAACGTTGGCGACGCGGACGTTCTCAAGTGTTTGCGTATGCTCACTTTCCTTCCTCTCGAAGAGATAAACAAGATGGCAGAATGGGAAGGAAGCAAACTCAACGAGGCAAAAGATATTCTCGCATACGAACTTACTGCACTCGTTCACGGTGAAGAAGAAGCGAATGCGGCAAGAGCGTCTTCTCGCGCACTCTTCGCAGGCGGCGCAGCGGCAGAAATCCCCACGGTTGCACTTTCCGAAGATATACTCGTTGACGGTGCGGCAGACATAATCACTCTTCTCGTATCGGGCGGTCTTGCAGACTCTCGCTCCGACGCTCGCCGTGCAGTAGAGCAGGGCGGTGTAAGTGCCGACGGCGAAAAGGTAACAAACATAAAAGCGACCTTCACAAAAGAACAGATTGCCGCAGGCATCGTTCTTAAAAAGGGAAAGAAGATATTCAAGAAAATCACTTTCTGATAAACGAAAATCCGACTTCTAAGGCGTTGTGTTCCTAAGGACAGTTTTGTAAATGAAAGAGAATACGCTACGACCGACAGGAAAAGGGCGAGGAATTTTAATAATTCCTCACCCTTTTTTTCTTGACAAGCACTGCTTCTGCGTCCACAGATGCTTTTTTAGTTATGAGTTATAAGGCTCA
>JAZOLR010000322.1:0-6599 GCA_045653255.1 Eubacteriales bacterium
TTACTTTTTTGCATTGTAATGCATCATATAAGCAGGACAGATTTCGAGTGGCTCGGCGTAGCCGAACATCGCTTTTCATACCTCACGCAGACGGCGATAGTTCACTAATCGACGGCAAGTTGAGGTATTCTCGAAGAGATATCCCTTGATGCAATACAGCATATTTACTTTTTTGCATTGTAATGCATCATATAAGCAGGACAGATTTCGAGTGGCTCGGCGTAGCCGAACATCGCTTTTCATACCTCACGCAGACGGCGATAGTTTACTAATCGACGGCAAGTTGAGGTATTCTCGAAGAGATATCCCTTGATGCAATACAGCATATTTTTAAGACTTGTATATAATACCACAGTTTTGAGGAAATGTCAAGAGGTATAGGAATTTTTGTTTTATCTTTTTGTTTTGTGAGAGGAAAAAGGCAGTAAACGGAGTTTTTATTTCTTTTTTCCGTTATACTGCCTTTGTATCATTCAATTACACGCGACCGCGGTATTGAAATCAATCAATTCGGTTTACATTATATTTTTATATATTTTCATCCTATTTATATTTTAAACCTTTCGGTGTACTATAAAAAGGACTTTGCTCTGCAAAATCACAATTTTCTTTTCCAAAGTTAAATTTTTCTTTTGCGTGATTTTGTTTACTTCAATATTCTATTGCACTTGTTTGTTTTTTGTGGTATACTAACTATACAAATTAAAATTTAACGCAGATGAAAAAATATTTTTCGTTTTGTGTCACCTTTTGGAATTTATTTTGTATTAGGAAGTGAGGGAGAGAAAATGGCGCAATATGATAGCGACGAAATTTTCGACGGTGACGGCGAAATTTCCGACAGCGAAGAGATTGAAAACATTCTCTATAAAGAAAACGCGCAACCAAGTCCTAATCTTCCAATGGAAGTAACTGACGAGGTTGTACGGTTTTACTCCCCCATGGTATACAGAATAGCGCTCACAAAGACGAAATCCACGCACGATGCAGACGACATTTTCAGCGAGGTGTTTTTGAAACTCGTGGCTAACAAAAAACCGTTTGACTCGGAGGAACACCGCAAGGCGTGGCTTATCCGCGTGACGATAAACTGCTGTAATTCGCATTTTGTCGCTCCGTGGAGAAAAAACGTGGACTGTCTTGACGATTTTACACTCTCGCAGATTCCCGACGAGGATAGCAGAGTTGACCGCGACGACAATCTTTCCGACGTATACGCTCAAGTGTTACGGCTTCCGCAAAATATGAAGGAAGTCATTCTCCTTTTCTACTATGAGAATATGTCGGTGCGAGAGATAGCGGATACACTCGGCGAAAGCGAGGCAAACGTGAAAAAGCGTCTTTCAAGAGCAAGACAAAAATTGAAGTTGGAACTTGAATAAAAGTTCCGCAAGGCACAGAAAGGATAAACTTTTTACCATGAGAAAAGAAGAACTGAGGAGGGCATTTGACATAATACAGCCCTCGGAGGATCTTATATGCTCCACGATTGATAAAATGAATATGCAAAGACTGGGTCTGACGAAAGAACGGAAAATGCCTTTCCTTTCCTTCGCGACGAGAGTTGCGGCGGCATTTTGCGCACTTTTGCTAGTTGTATCGCTCGGATTTTTCAACTTTGACTCGGTCACTACTCCCGTCGAGGAATATAGCGCGTTCGAACGCCGTGCAGACGGTTCCCTGCAAAGTGAAGACGTTTCGGACGTTGCTCCCGCCGCGTACGTACATTTTGACGAAGAAGATACTTTGTCGGGTGTCGCAAGAATTGAGGGTGGCGATTGGGCGGTGCTTGAAGGCGTTACCGAATCCGTTTATTTCTCTCCTTTGACAGACGAGGAAAAAGCGGACGGTATCCTCTTCAGATGCACGGCGCAGATACGCACGGTAGCGGTATTAGAGAAAAATGTATCTCTCGGCGCAAGCGTACCCGAAGTTGACGAGTATGCGATAGCAAACGTCAATTTCTTCGACGAGGATTCTGCAAACGAATTTTTCAATTCAACGGGGAAAGTTCTTTTATTCAGACTTTCCGCAGAGGGTGACGAGTGGGAAATCCGCGACGTCATATACGAATAAGAAAGAACGGTGAAAACACCGTTTTTTTCTTTTTTATTTTAGGTATAAAACGAAAGAAAAATAAAAATAAAAAATTTTTTATATTTTTTTATAAAAAGTGTCACCTTTTTTATTTCTATCTGTATTAGAAGTGTA
This sequence comes from Eubacteriales bacterium, assembly GCA_045653255.1. Taxonomy (GTDB): domain Bacteria; phylum Bacillota; class Clostridia; order Oscillospirales; family CAG-272; genus UBA1740. Next base: position 2,212 of record JAZOLR010000322.1, read on the forward strand.
AGGCAATGCGGAAAAAGAGATTTATTCCTTCAATCCGCACCGAAAAAACAACACGTAAAAAAGAAAGAGAGACAAAAAAATGAAAAAGATTCTCGCATTTATTCTCGTAGCAATTATGATGCTTTCACTCGTGGCTTGCGGCACTCCCGCAGACAATGAAGGCGACGTTACCGAAGGTAACGGTGACAACTCCTCCGCTGCTTCCCTCATCCCTGAAGTAGAAGAAGGCACACTCGGTGAAGCACTTTGGAACGCATTCGAAGAAGAAATCGGCAAAAATTCCGAAATCTCCATGGAAGAACTCGCAAACGTACTTATCACAAACCCCGCTATTCAGTTCATGGGCGGTGCAATGCCCCTCGAAGTTGGTGCGGAATTCTTCACAGGATTTGACGAATACAAAATCGAAGGTTATGAAAGCGGCGCGCTCTTCATGCCTATGATCGGCTCTATCCCCTTCGTTGGTTACGTATTTGACCTCGCAGAAGGTACAGATGCTGCTACATTCGTTACTGCTCTTAGCGAAAACTGCAACCCCAGATGGAACATCTGCGTTACTGCAGATCAGACAGTAGTTGGCGCTATTGACGACGTAGTATTCTTCGTTATGTGCCCTGCAAGTCTCAGCGAAGAAGGCGGCGACATGGGCGGTATGGAGCCTGCAGGCGACGTTATCTACCCCATCACTCTCGAAGAAGGTACTTTCGGTTACGCTATGTGGACTGTATTCGAAGACACAATGATTGAAGGCGCTGCAACCTCTCCTATCGAAATCGCAAACAACATCTGCGCAGCAGGTATTGCTCCCTTCTCTATCGCTGCAATGGAAGTTGAGCCCGGTCTTCTCAACGGTTTTGACAACTATGAAGTAACAGGTTTTGAAAGCGGTGCAGTTTTCATGCCTATGATCGGCTCTATCCCCTTTATCGGCTACGTATTCGAACTTGACGAAAATGCAGACGTTATGAACTTTGTAAATGAACTTTATGACAACGGTAACACAAACTGGAATATCTGTGTAACTGCCGATGAAAAACTCTCCGGCGCATTCGGTACAACGGTATTCTTCCTTATGTGCCCCATTTCAGTAGCAGAATAATTTACACGTAAAAAGGGCGAATTTCAAAATAATTCGCCCTTTTTTTAAGATAATACAAAAGGAGGAACGCAATGCTTTTCTCAAGCATCAGTTTTCTTTATTACTTCTTGGCGGCGGTGCTTATTTTGTACTTTGCCGTTCCGTTCAAGTTTAAAAACTTTGTTTTATTTATTGCAAGTTTCGGCTTTTACTTCTACGGCGAGCCCGTATACACTCTGCTTATGCTTGCAACGACACTTTCGAGTTACATTCACGGGCTTCTTATTGACCGTTTCCGCGGTACACGCTTGTCGCGTGTGTTCCTCTGGACGTCGGTTATTTCAAGCATTGGCGTGCTTGGATTCTTTAAGTATTCCGACTTTTTCATAAAGAACGTAAACTCTATATTTAATTCCGACTTTTCTCTTCTCGGCATCGCTTTGCCGATAGGAATAAGTTTCTACACTTTCCAGACCATGAGTTATACGATAGACGTGTACAGAGGAGATGCAAAGGTACAAAAGAACTTCATCCGTCTTGCTACCTACGTTGCGCTCTTCCCTCAACTTATAGCAGGTCCTATCGTAAGATATACGACAGTTGAAGAAGAACTTTCTTCCCGTAAACACTCTTTTGAAAACTTTTCTTACGGTGTAAACCGTTTCGTTATCGGTCTTTCAAAGAAGGTGCTTATCGCGGACACGCTCGGCGCACTCGCGACTTCGCTTCATTCGTCTGACGAAGCATCTGTGCTCGGATACTGGGGTTATGCGGTTGCTATCGCGCTCCAACTTTATTTCGACTTCTCGGGTTATAGCGATATGGCTATCGGTCTTGGACGCATTTTCGGCTTCCACTTCCTTGAAAACTTCAACTATCCCTTTATTTCAAAGAGCATTGCGGAATTCTGGCGCAGATGGCACATGTCACTCGGTACTTGGTTCCGTGACTACGTATACATTCCTCTCGGCGGAAACCGCGTTTCTTTGCCTAAATGGATATTCAACACGCTCGTCGTATGGTTCTTGACGGGATTCTGGCACGGCGCAGACTGGACTTTCATTTTGTGGGGACTTTACTTTGCAATATTCCTTATGCTTGAAAAGTTCTTCCTCAACAAGTTCTTTGCAAAGTTGCCGAAGGCACTCTCGCACGTGTACGTGACTGTTATTATCCTTATAAGTTTCGTACTCTTTAGCGGAAACGGTGTCAGCGGTTCGTTTGCAGACATTGGCGGAATGTTCGGCGCAGGCGGTATTCCCTTCATCACGGGTGAGACGGCTTATTATCTCTCGGGATATGCATTCGTGCTTAACGCCGCTATAATCGGTGCCACCCCGCTTCTTAAGACTACGGTGCTCAAAATAAAGGGAAACGAAAAGGCAAACGCAGTAATCAATATACTTGAGCCTATATTCCATATTGCTATGCTTATCATAGTTACGGCTTACTTTGTTGACGGCTCGTTCAGCCCCTTCCTTTACTTCAGATTCTAAAATAACACGAAAGGAATTGTAATATATGAACAACAAAACAAAACACATAGTTGTTTCTGCTGTATTTACCGTATTTATGATTTTCTTCGTGGTTGCTTGTGCAGTAAAGTTTTTCAACCCCACGGCACAGTCGGAAAGTGAACGCAGACCGCTTGCTCAATTCCCGACGGAAATTACTTGGGAAAGCATCATAAATACAAAAGACGCAAACACTTCAACTATAAAATTATTTGAAAAATACACCGTTGACCAGTTCCCTTTCCGTGAGTTTTTCCGTTCTTTGAAGGCGCGTTTTCAACTTGACGTGCTCAACTTGAAGGAAAACAACGGACTTACAAAAGTAGACGGTTATATAGCGAAGATAGAGCAGGACTTCAATGAAGGTCTTGTAGACTATTCAATCGGCCGTCTTGCGTACGTTTACGAGAAATATCTCAAAGACAACGGCGGAGATAAGTATATTTCACTTGTACCCGACAAAAACTACTTCCTCGGCAAAGACTACGGTTATCCCGCGCCCGACTACGAATGGCTCGTAGACAAGGTAAAGGAAAACCTCTCGGGTATGACCTATATAGACATATTCAACGAACTTTCGCTCTCCGACTATTATCGCACCGACACACACTGGTCGCAGGATAAAATCGGCAACGTCGTTGACAAACTTGCGTCAGAGATGGGAATTTCAGACAGACTCGGCAACAGTTACACCGAAAACAAACTCGAAAACTTCTACGGTGTATATTATTTGCAGAGCGCACTCTACCCCACTCCCGACACGCTCGTTTATTTGACAAACGATATACTTGATGCTTGTACGGTTTACGACTATGAAACCGACAAGACGGGCAAACTCTACAACCACGAATTATTCGGCGGTAAAGACGGATATGACTTCTTCCTTTCGGGCACAAAAGCGCTTTTGCGTATTGACAACCCGAATGCAACCACAGACGAAGAACTCATAATCTTCCGCGACTCTTTCGGCTCTAGTCTTTCGCCTTTGCTTTGCGAGGCGTACAAGAGCGTTTACGTAGTGGATATTCGCTACGTAATGCCCGATATGCTCGGCAGTCTCATAGATTTCGAGGGTAAGGACGTACTGTTTATATACAGCGCGTTGATACTCAACCAAAAGGCATTTAAGTAATTGACAGTATAAAAAAAGGAGATACACTATGCAGAAGATAATTTGTAAAAAACTCTACGATACCGAAACCGCAACCGTTGTTGAAAAGGTAACGCACGGTTATTTCGGCGATGCGGACGGATATGAAGAAACCCTTTATATCACTCCCGACGGATTCTACTTCCTCTACGTAAACGGCGGCGAAGAATCCATTCATCCCGTAGAAGAAATCCGCAGACTTTCAAAAGCAAGTGCGGACAAGTGGCTTTCTGACCACAGATAAAAGAAAACGCTCAAACTTTTTTAGGTTTGAGCGTTTTTGTTGCGGTTTGGATTTTTGCGTTGCCAATGCGAAAATTAGGCAAAAAGTAGAGTTTCGCGTATTGACTTTTATTTTACGCGGTGATATAATATTTTTATAAGTAAAATATACGAGGTTTTTTAAAATGTCTTCAACAAGAACTTCAAAAAATATCCGCACAATAACCTATCTTGCAATGCTCACCGCTATCGTTATCGTGCTCCAACTTGCAGGCTCGTTTATCAGACTCGGAATGTTTTCCGTTTCGCTCGTGCTTATGCCTATCGTTGTCGGTGCTGCTATCGGCGGTCCTCTCTTTGGCGCTTGGCTCGGCGGTGTTTTCGGTCTTGCGGTTTTGTTTTCGGGAGATGCGGCGGCATATCT
>JAZOLR010000323.1:0-6442 GCA_045653255.1 Eubacteriales bacterium
CATATATTTCAAGTATTTATTGCACTAAAATTAAAATTATTTTAAAAATTTTAAACCGATAAAAAACACGTTATGAAAATTGAGGTAGGCTTGCATATTTCTTTTTGTGTGAAAAATAGTGTTGTTTGCGATTCTGCCTTCAAATATCTTGCAATTTAAAGCAAAAACTCCGTCGGAACGGAGTTTTTTGTTATTTATTTTGTATACTCGTTTACAAGAAGTCTGTAAGGCGCTTCGTCTTCTGTTATCTCGCAGAAACGGTCGCTAGGATTTGCGAATACGTTGTCGATGTTATCATCGTTGATTTTTGAAACTTCGCCTATTACAAGGTCGCCGCATCCGGTTTTAGCGAAAAAGCGGTGAAACATATAAGGCGTGAGAGTGATACTGTTTCCGTTTTCAATTTCAACTACCTCGCCGCCCTTCGCTTCATATCGTACACCGTCGCAGTACACGGTCACGGGCTTTGTATAGTCGGGCGCTCCGTCATCGCCTTTTGCAACAAGTTGAACGCAGAGCACACCGCCTGCGCGGTTTATTATATCTTCCGTTTTGTGTATATGATAGTGAAGCGGTATCTCTTGCTCCTCGCCGTCTTTGAGGAATATGTACTTTTCTGCATAGGGTACACCTACAGTCTCATCGTAAATACTTCCGTTTCTTACAGTGAAGAGAACTGCGCCGCAATGTGTAAAATCGTCAGAGCCGAAATCTGTGACGTCCCAACCGAGCATAGTTTTTACTATATTTTCTTTTCCGTTTTCGTTGAATATTTCTTTTTTAGGAGGATAACTTGCAAACATAGGCAATGATATTCCGTTTTCTTTGCACAAGTTTTCCGCCCACTTTATTGATGCGTTTATTTCACTTCTTTTCATAGAAAACACCTCGTTAGTTTGTTATTATGCTAATTATACACCTTGTTTTCGTTTTTTGCAACAATAAAGTGAAAAAAGTTTGTTCGCTCGCCGTAAAGCAAATGACAAATAATTCTTTTCTGAAAATCTATCGCAAAACAAAATATAATTGCAAAAATTAAAAAATACGACATATTTATGGTTTAAAATGAAAAATGGAAATACAAACAATCGTAACATAGTATCACTTAATCATAACATAGTGTTAGATTTTAGAGTCCGTGTAATTTATACTGAAATTGTCATAAAAATGGAGAAGAAGCGATAATGAGAACAAGCGAATCCCTTATTTTCTATTCAGGAAACGAAAAAGGAAGCAGTTACTATATAAGCGTCTATGAAAGCATTCCCGATTTTAGAAGAAGGGACTTTTTTGAGCATAAGCATTCTGACTTTGAGATTTCTTATATTCTCGATGGTGAGGGCGAATACAGTTTCTTGGGTGGAAAATGTAAAATAACGCAAGGCGATTTGTTCGTTATGGGGGCGAATCAAGTACACTGTATCACAAGAGTTGATGAAAAACGTCCGATAGCGTTGCTGAATGTGCGCTTTGAACCGCGTTTGATATGGTCTCCTTCTTCAAACACTCTTGGCGAAGAATATCTTGAACTTTTCAACGGTAAATGCGGAAAACTTGACAGACAGAGCGAACAGTACGCAAACATAGTTGAAAAAATGTTGCAAATAAGCAACGAAGCAAAAGCGAAAAAGACGGGATATCAAATTATGATAAAATCCTATCTTTGCGAAATATTTGCTTATCTTATGCGTAATTACGGCGATACCGTGAGGAAAGAAAAACAGAAAATAAGCAACATAGACCGCCTTATGTGTATGGACAGAGCCGTAACCTATATAAACGAACATTTGTCCGCCGCTTTGACACTTGAAGAAATAGCACGAGTTTCGGGACTCAGCCGAACGTATTTCTCATCAGTCTTCACGGCATTAAATGGACTTAAACCGTGGGACTATATAACAATAAAAAGAATAGAAAAAAGTAAATCAATATTGAGTGAGACTGACGTTCCCGTTATAGAAGTCGCATTGAAATGCGGATATGAAAACATATCCAACTTCAACCGAATGTTCCGCAGAATAGTGGGAATGTCACCCTCGGAATATAGAAAAAACAAAAAGAATGAAGGAGTAAACTGAAATGCAAGAAGGATTTAACCGTTGTTCCGCACCAAGTGAATTGAAAATAACAGATATTCGTGTAGCCAATATGAACGGTATACCGAAACATTGTATATTGCTTAAAGTATATACCAACCAAGGAATTGTCGGCTACGGAGAAGTGAGAGATGCATCAAGCGCCACTTATGCGCTCATGCTCAAAAGTAGACTGCTTGGCGAAAATCCTTTGAACGTAGAAAAACTTTTCCGTCGCATAAAGCAGTTTGGCGGTCACAGCAGACAGGGCGGCGGTGTGTCGGGAATAGAAATCGCGCTCTGGGACATTGTCGGAAAAGCGTACGGAGTACCCGTTTACCAACTTCTTGGCGGCAAATACCGTGACAAGGTACGTATGTACTGTGATACCGATGTAGATGGTAAGCATACGGGAAAAGATATGGGGAATGCCCTCAAAAAGCGTATGGAAATGGGTTATACTTTCTTGAAGATGGACCTCGGTATAGAATTGATGCTTGACGAAGAAGGATGTCTTAATGCCCCCTCGGGGATGCTCGAAGATATAAAGAAGTATTCATTGAAAGCGATAAATCATCAAAAAGGCTCAATAGACAGAGATATGATGCTTGGCAAAAACTATGAAGTCTTTACTATCCCTCATTACGCAACGGGTATACACGTTACGGAAAAAGGACTTGATTACCTTGAAAACTATGTAAAAGAAGTCCGCGACGTTATCGGATATGAAGTCCCCCTCGCTATTGACCATCTCGGTCATATCGCTATAGAAGATTGCATTCGCCTTGTACGCCGCCTTGAAAAATATAATATTGCATGGGTTGAAGACGTTGCTCCTTGGCAGTATACAAACCATTTCAAGAAACTTGCGGATAATACAACAATTCCTGTATGTACGGGAGAGGATATATACCTCTCAGAAAACTTTGAAAGTCTTATGTCGAGCGGAGCAGTGCAGATTATTCATCCCGATATGCTTACAATAGGCGGCTTTGGGGAAATGAAAAAAGTAGCAAATATGTGCGATAAATACGGCGTTGCTCTCGCAATACACATGGCGGAAAGTCCTATAGGTTGCATGGCGGCAATTCACGCGGCGGCTGCAATTCAAAATATACTTGCAGTTGAGTATCACTCGACCGATTGTCCGAAGTGGAATGACCTCGCAATAGGAATAGATAATCCGCTTATAGTTGACGGTTTTGCTCGTGTCCCCGACACCCCCGGACTTGGTATTGAATCTTTGAACGAAGAATTGATATCCGCCCATATTCACGATAAATATCCCGGCAGATGGGAAGATACGTCTATATGGAATAACGAATGGGCGAACGATAGAACGTGGTCGTGAGAGCGTGGAGTGTGTAAAATGAACGAACAAAAAAGAGCAAAAAATCCCCCCGAATATTTAAACGATGCCGTAATATATCAGATATTCCTGCGTGCTTTCACTCCTGCGGGGACGTTGAAAAGTGCAGAAAAAATGCTCCCTCATATAAAAAGTATAGGCGCAGATATAGTTTATCTTTGCCCTATATGTGAAGCAGACGCAGACGAAAATCGCACTTATTGGAGTATACGCCAAAGAGAATGCGGACTTGAAAATCCGAAAAACCCCTATAGAATTTCTGATTACTTCCACGTTGATGCCGAGTATGGCACAGACGACGACTTGCGCGACTTTATAAAAACTGCACACACGCTCGGGCTTCGAGTTATACTTGACCTCGTTTACTACCATTGCGGACCGAAAGCGGTATTTCTTGACGAAAATCCCGATTTCGTACAAAGAGACGAAAACGGTGATTTCATAATCGGCGGTTGGTGGCTTTTCCCTAGATTGAACTATAAATCGCAGAAACTGCGCGAGTATTTGTGGTCAAATATGGAATACTACGTACGCGAGTTTGATTGCGACGGCTTCCGTTGCGACGTCGGCGACCTTATTCCCCTTGACTTTTGGGAAGAGGGAAGAACTCGTATAGAAAAAATAAAACCCGACGTCATTATGCTAAACGAAGGAAAACGCAAAGAAGACCAAGAAAAGGCATTCGACGTAAACTATTATTTTGCAGACAACGAAGAGCCCGGCAGGGGAAGTCTTGCGCGTTTGTTGTTAGCAAATAAAGATGCCGCATATTTCAAAAAAGTCTATAAAGAGTATATGGACGAATTTGTAACCGACGGCGGTTTGGTACTCTTGGGGTACGATAACCACGATTACGCAAACGACACGGGCAAAAATCGCTACGAAAAAGCACTTGGAAGCGAAGCCATTGAAATGATACTTTTCTATATGTATACCATGAAAGGCGTTCCGTTTCTTTACAACGGCTGCGAAGAAGCCGACGAAAGTGAGCACAGTATTTGGGCAAACCGTTTTCACGGTGCAAATATGACAGTTGAATGGGAAAACGCCTTAACCGAAAAAGGCAAATACAGACTTGAAAAAATCAGGAAATTTAACTCGTTGAGGAAATCTATACCGGCACTTTCTTGTCGCGCAAACGTGTATTTCCCCCCTTGCGAAAACGATAACGTTCTCGTCTATATAAGAGAATATGAAGGACAAAAATATCTAGTCTGCCTTAATTTAAGTGGTGAAAAACAATGCGTTCGCGTGGACGGGATAAATTCCGCCGTTCATTGTTGCGGTGTTGAATACATAAATGGCATTCTGGAAATATCCCCCTATGGATACGCGCTTTTTGCTCTTTAAGTTCGGTTTCGATTTGGTTTTGAAAGGAAAAAGATTATGTTTGATTTAAAAGGAAAAACGGCGCTTGTCACAGGCTCAACGCAGGGAATAGGTTATGCTATTGCGAAGATTCTTATTGAAAACGGTGCAACTGTGTTTGTGCATTGCTCACATGACGAAGAAAAAGCGAAAAGAATAGCAGAAGAACTTGGCGCATATTCCTACGTTACAGCGGACCTTTCCGAAAAAAACGCAGTAGAAAAAATCTACGAAAAGACGGGTGCGCTTGATATTGTAGTAGCAAATGCAAGTGTTCAGTATAATAATGATTGGGACAAAATAACCGCAGATGAATTTGAAAAACAAGTTAATGTAAATCTTCGATCTTCGCTTATGTTGATGCAGAAATACGTTCCCGAAATGCAGAACAAAAAATGGGGACGCTTCCTTGCAATTGGTAGCGTTCAACAGTACAAACCTCACACTCACATGGCAGTTTATGCCGCGACGAAGTGCGCTCTTCAGTCTCTTGTCAACAACGTCGCTTCTCAAGTGGCGAAAGACGGAGTTACTGTAAATAATATTCTGCCGGGAGTTATCTCTACGCCTCGCAATGAACAAGCGTTGAAAGACACGGAATATCGTGCGAAAGTATTGCAGAAAATTCCGTCGGGATTTGCAGGTGAACCCGAGGACTGCGCCGCAACCGCGCTTTTGTTGTGTTCCGATGAAGGAAGATATATCACGGGTTCGGAAATCATAGTTGACGGTGGAATGCACCTTTAAAAAATTGACCAAAGTTGATAATAAAATTGTGCCGAGTATTTTAGGCAAAGCACGTAATATGGGAGTGTAAAAATGAAACTTAATAGCAGAGAAGAAATAATAGCCTTAACTCCACTTTGGAAAGGTGAGCGTTTTCCTGACGGAAGACCGCGAGTACCTGATAGATATCTTGAAGCAATGAAGAAAATGACGCTTGAAGAACTTTGGAAACCTATTTACACAAAAGGTTACATAACACAGTTTGAAGGTGACCTTAAAACTCTTCACGACGACGGCAGAAAACTCGTAGGAAGAGCAGTTACTGCAACCTATGTGCCCACCCGCCCCGACCTTTTCGAAGTTATGATGAACACGGGCTCGGAAGAGGGAAGAAAAGGTACTTTCAACCAATGGGTAATAGATTCTCTTACCGAGGGGGACGTTGCCGTTATTGATATGTATGACAAAATCCACAAAGGAACTTTCCTTGGCGGAAATCTTACTACCGCAATAAAAAGACTCACAAAAACGGGTGGCGCGGTTATATGGGGCGGTGTGCGTGACGTTGAACAGATGAAGCAGGTTGAAGACGTGCAGGTGTATTTCCGTGGAATAGACCCCACTCCGATACGCGAATTCATCATTAAGGATTTCAATAGCATAACAAGAATAGGAAAAGCAACAGTTCTTCCCGGCGATATCGTGTTCGGAGCGGGTGGAGGTGTGCTTTTCATCCCATCGCATCTCGTTGCCGAAGTTGTTGACGGAGCGGCAAAAACGCACGTAAAGGATGATTTCGGATTTGAAATGATAACGCAAGGTAAATTCACTACGGCGCAGATAGATAAAAACACGTGGTCGAAAGAAATGCTCGATCTCCTCATGGACTTTATCAAAAATGACC
>JAZOLR010000324.1:0-2448 GCA_045653255.1 Eubacteriales bacterium
CAATAGGTGCGCCGCCGACAGTTATGAAATTGAAAGCAACTGCCATCAAAAGCGACAAAACCGACTGCATAAAAAGTTGTATCATTACGTAGAGGGGGGCTACAAACTTCTTCGCATATATTCCCGTGAAGGCAATATTGACACCGTAGAGACAACCTGCAAGGGCGTTGAGAATATCTGCCGCGCCGAAATTCATTCCTCTGCTGAATACTCCTGACAATACCATTGACGAAAGTATGCATACTATACTTGAAGCAATAGTGAGAATTGTAGGTTTCTTTTTCGCCGCAAAGAAAAGTATAAGCGGCACTGTAATGCAGGAAAAGTTTTCAAGAAACGCTTGGTTTGTTGGAGATGCGTTAAAGTTATACGCAAGCGCCTGTGCAAGCGTTGCAAGACCTACGCAAAGTCCTGTCGGGACTGCGACCTTGAAATACTCGCGCGAGATAGTTTTCACTTGCTTTCTATTGATTAACAAGAGAGCGCAAGCGGCGGCAAAAGTGGAAACCGCCGTATATATTGATGCAGAAAAACTGCTTCCTATAAGCGCTTTTTTTATCAACGGAATGACCGCCCAGATAAACACTACGGCAATTATTCCAATATATGCTACAAGAGTATTGTTTCTATTTTTCATACTTTTTTCCCTTTGGTTTCAAACTATACTGTATTCTATCACAACCAAAGTTAAAAAGCAATATAAAAATATAAAATCAAGTAATAATTAAGTGTCTTACTCCGTCGAGAGTGGATTTTTCGTCAGGGGTGGCGGTAAAGGTTTCGGGAATTCCATTCTCCTTTGCGAGTGTGCGGTAATCTACTCCGTATTTTTTCGCAAGTGAGAAGAGTGTGTCGCCGTCTTCTACATACGCGACGGTGACTTTCCCTTTCATTTTCGGTCTTTTTTCTTCCGTGTCAAATCGAATGGAGTCAAGGAGTCTATACTGCTCTTTTTTGCTCGCTTTCAAAGTGAGGAATATTTCCGCATCCGCGGAGATAGAGTCTCCGTCAAGGCGCGCACGCGTCATTATCACGGTCGCGTGAGTATCGTAATCTGTGTGCGCGTCGGGTGTGTGAAAGTCGGTTTCAAGTTTGAATGGGAAAACTATTTCGCTGTTTCCGTATTCTACTCCCTCTCCATCATTTTTTCTCGATGAGGTGAGGACTTCTATTTTACATTCGCCCGACACAACGGCTTTTCCCGATTTTTCGGTAACGGATTTTATTTCTGCCTTTCCTTTTGTGTCTATTATGGATATTATATTTTCCTCGTCTTGCGTCAGTTTGCGAGATGAGTCTACTGTATAGTTGCCCATTGACGAACCGATAAACTGTAGAAATGTTTCCGTTTTATATACTGCGCTCGAATTATATTCCGTGGAATACGCATCGCTTACCATTGAGACGGCAGTATTTTTTATGCATTCTACTTCAAGTTCTGCGCCGAGTTCTATTTCAAGTTCTGCGTGGTCTTCTATGGGGGCGAGGGTGCAACGGAGATAGGTGCATCTTCCGTATGCTATGCAGTTTTCCATTCCGTTCGTATTCTCCGTCACTATCTGTTCAAAGGGGATTTTTTTTGTGAGGGTGAACGGTTCGCCTGCTAGGGTGGGAGAAATATTACACTTCACTATCACTTCTCCGCGGCATACAACGCCGTCCTGCGTGATACGCGCTTCTCTTACCGCAATATCTGCCGTACTGTAATTTGCGCGTACGGAATCGTTTGCGTAGCCGTCTAACGAAAGAGTGTCGCAGAGTGAAAATTCGCCCGACGAACTACACTTCGTCAACATTGAAAAAACGGGGAGTGTAAGTGTTTCTACGCAGTATAATTCATCGTCTATTATTTCGGCAACGGGGGAATTTGAATAGATATGTATTCTGTTTTTCACCGTTGTGCGAAGCGAGAGTTTTCTCGGCCCGCTCAAACGGCACTGAGTATTTTCTGCCGTACTGTCAACAGACAAAGAAAGGTCTCCGTGCTCTGCGGGGAGTGGGATTGAAAGTTCATAATCCGACGAGAGCGAGGTGGCGCAAAGTTTCCCTTCCGCATCGGAATAGATAAGGTTGTACGCGACGCTTCCCGCAAGTTCTGCTTTTCCGCTTCCTATAAATCTTCCCGACGGAATAACGGTCGCGTCTATTCTTATTATTTTTCTTATTTCGGGCAAATAATCGGGCAGAGTGAAATCGCCCTGCGCTTCGCAGTACGAAAAGTCTCCCGAAAGGTCTTTTTGTATGTTTTTACCGACTTTTTTCTGTGCGTCAAGTTCCATTGAATACGCTCCTTTTATTTTTCTTTTGGTAAATTATATGAAGCGCATTTAAAGAATATTACAAAAACGGCTATCTCAAATTTGAGACAGCCGTTTATTTTAGCCGTTGAATATTACTTTTTTATTTACGTAATCGTAGCAGAGGGTTCTTTTTATGCGAAGGAAATTG
>JAZOLR010000325.1:0-6962 GCA_045653255.1 Eubacteriales bacterium
CCTACCCGCTCGAAAAATGCCTAGAACGCGAGAGTGACAACAGTATCTTTGTAAGTAAAATAATATTTTAATCAAAAAATCCGACAAGGTAGGGGTTGTGTTCCTAAGGACACAACGCCTACTCTATTCGCCTCCCGGCGAGTGATATTGCTTCGCAATTATATTCGTCTTGCGACGAGTGTTATTCGCTACCCCAGTTAATACGCGAATAGAATATCACTTCAAGGCAACGCCTTGAAATATCACTTTTGCGGTAGCAAAAATATCACGCTGTCGAAGACAGCATATCACTAAAAAACCATCAGGAAGTGCGCACTTACTCACCACCATAGGTGGCGGTGCAAAAGGAAAAAGACGATACGGATATAAATCCATATCGGCTTATCTACTGTCCTTTAGAACCCGCACCATAACTTGTCGGATTTTTATATTTAAAATGCAGAAAACATAAAGTCAAGGCAACTGTCTGAATTTGGGATAGTGTGTCCGCCGTCCCATACTTCAAATACGAAGTTTTCAGGGAACTTGCAAGCGTTGTAATACTTGCGTACTCTTTCTGCTTCGGGGATTGCGGTTTTGTAGTCGAAAAGGGTGTCTTCCTTTCCTACCGTAATATACAACTTTCTCGGGGCGCAGAGTGCGGCTACTTCTGCGTCATGGAAAGTATTTGCGCAGTCGGGATACGTCCAGTCTCCCCACGGGTACATATTGCGGTCGTTAAAACAAGCATTGCTCAACCCCGCTTTAATGCGAGTATCCGCCGCCATAGTATGCAAAGTAAAATATCCGCCGTACGAAATTCCCGTCATTCCTATACTTTCGCTATCAATATACGGAAGCGTAGACAAAAACGTTATAGCATTCATAATTCCCTTGATTTCAAGCGCGGTAATGCTTATACCGAAACGTTTTAGATTATAGTCGACGCTTCGTCTTTGGTGAGGTATATCGTGAAGCGGTTGCAGTTTCACGTTAGGGTCGCAATTCCACAAAAGAAGTTGCGGTGCGAAAACACAAGCCCCCTTTGCAAGAAGTCTTCTTACCATACGGTTGTAGTTGTTAGGCCCGTTCATATCCGAGCACAATTCGGGCGTCCCTCCGCCTCCGTGTTGCGCTATAACGAGCGGTGCGCGCTCAACTTTGTGCGGCACAAACAGAAGTCCGTATTGAGGAATTTCTTTCGTGATATACACGGTCGTGCGGTATATGACCGCATCACCGTCTTCTCCTGCACGCTCAAGCATAGGCGCGGGCGCACCGTCAGAAGACACGCGGTCAATTCCGAGCAATTTAATATATTTCTCTCTGTATTCTTCTATTCTGTCGGGGAAATCTTCCGCAGGCATAAATCGCTCTCTTGCGCTATATCCTTCCTCTATAAGTCTTTTGACGAAAGTGTCTATTCCGTCTCTGTAGTTTCTTCGGCTTGTGTCTCCTTCGAGAATAATATCCTTATACATTGCTATATCTCCGTTTTTATTTTTTGCTCTGCGTCTTCATGGAAATCGAAAAAGAAAGCGCCGTATTCAAGTTCTTTTTCGTTCATTTTCTTTTCGTTTATTCCATCTCCAAAATCATTTCTATCGCAAAGACACACGACCATGAAAAATCTCGCACGCATTTACCCTTTCCTGTCAAGGGATTGTAATTTTCGTGTATAGTGTCATCATTCGCTATCCAATCAAGGAGCGTATTTCGAATATCCATAGCGGTATTTCTGAAGCCATAATCGTAAAGTCCTTTTATGGCAAAGTACGCCGTGTTCATCCACACAGAGCCGCGCCAATATCCCTCGGGGTCCATTTTTTCGTGGTCGAGAGCGACGGTCGGCATGCATGGGTAAAGTTTTTTCTCGTCTACAGCAAAGCGATGCACAGAAAAAGCCTGACGAGGCGTCGCTATATTTACCCACAGAGGCATATATATCGCAGGGGTTATAACGCGAACAAAGTCGCGTTCTTTAAAATTATAGTCGAAAAAGCAGCCGTCCTCTTCACTCCACAAGGACGTAAGTATTTTCTCTGTCAGAGCGTTTTCACGCGCACGCCACTTTTGTGCATCTTCTACGAGATTTTGGCGCAAGGAAAGATACTGCATTGACTTATAGAACGAGACCATAAAGCAGTTCAAATCTACAGGATACAAATACTCAATAACGTTGCCGTCAAAGCGAATAGAATCGTCAAGTCCCGACTCCCATCGAATGTAAGTGTCTCTATCCTTGCCCGTCTCGCTGCTTGAGTAAAAATACAGTCCCTCCGCCTCGTTATATCGCTCTTTTCTCCAAAAGTCCTCATTTAAGCAAAGTTTTGGATATATTTTTTTGAGGAAGTCTATGTCGGGCGCTCTCCTATCGAGCAGTTCAATTGCCCAAGCCCAGACAGGCGGTTTTCCGATTTTGTCCTCGATTAAATTTTCACACTCGGGCAAACGAATTACGTCGGGGAGCATACCGTTTTCCTTTTGGAAAAGGAAGAATGCTTCCACCTGCTCCTGCGCGAGAGTTTTGTCAAACCTTGCGACACATATTGTGTGAAATGCGCTGTCCCAATTCCATATTCCGGCAAACGAGGGCTTGTCGGGATTCCCGCCAAGAGGCGCCATTGATGGCGTTATTGCTCTATAGGGATTCCACAGCGTCCCCTCTCTATTTGGGGCAATGTTGCCGAGAAGAATACGAGACGCTTTTTCAAGAATTGTATAATCACGCTCGCAAACACAATTTTTATGTTTGTGTAGCCATTTTTCAACCGACGTAACTACTTTAAGATTTTTTTTGGTGTTCATATAAATTCCTCAATTTTTTCTCTTCTTTGGTTTTTAGTTTATATCAAAATATCAGTTTGCGCGGATTTATAAAATTTTTTCGTCAGGCTATTGCTTTTTTTCGAGTTCTTCGTGTATACTAACCGCGAAAACGTATGTTTGCAAGCATACGGCATTGCGTATTTCATTCACCCTGTTTTATACGAATAAAAAAGGAGAAGACAAATGATAAAATACACACTTGAACGCGAAGGGAATTACTACCGCGGTAATCTTCACACTCACTCTACGGTAAGTGACGGCGGACTCACACCCGAAGAATTGAAAGAGTTGTACAAGAAAAACGGATACAGTTTCATTGCTATAACAGACCATAATAAACATTGCGATTATTCATATATGAACGACGAGGATTTTCTCTTGATTCCGGGCACCGAAATAGATTGCTACTTTGGTAAAGACAAACCCGTTGACCACGTCGTAGGTATAGCCCACCCGAAAAAGAATAAATTCAAGCACGGTCAGGGAATGTCAGGTCTTAAAGAAACCTCTGCGCAGACGCTTGTAGACTTTCTTCTCGAAAACGGAAACGAAGCGATATACGCGCATCCTTTCTGGTCGTATACTCCCCTTGACCTTCTTCTGTCGCTCAAAGGCATTTTAGGTATGGAGATAATGAACTACAGTTGCAACGAAGAATGGAATGCGGGAAATTCCGAATTTTATTACGAACATTTGTGGAATGAAAACCGTAACGCGTGGTGCTTCGGAAGTGACGACGCGCACGGTCACGTCTTCGACTATTGCGGCGGATATATTACAATAAAATGCAAAGAACTTTCCTATGACGCCATATTCGATGCACTCAAAAAAGGAAGTTTCACCGCCTCTCACGCAAGATACGGAGAAGAAGCACCGAAAATTTTCGACTTTATAGTTGAAGACGGAGTTGTAAAAGTATGGTGTAGCGATTGCGACAAAATATGCCTCAACGCAGGCAGAACAAACTATAAAGCCACGTTTGCAAAAGACGGCAAAAAGGCAACCTACGCAGAATTCAAACTCCCCGAAAGTGCAGAATGGGTGAGGGCAATCTGCGTTGACGAAAGACGAAACACCACTTGGAGTCAACCTATATTGCTTTAAAATAATGAAACCTGTCGCGAAAAAACGCGATGGGTTTTCTTTATATCACTGTTGTTTTCTGTAATCGTGCGGTGTTACGCCGTGATAATTTTTGAAATTTCTATTGAAAGAGCGCAAAGAATTATACCCACACTCAATTGAACATTCAAGCACGGATAACTTCGTCTTCGCGAGAAGAATTCCCGCATAGTTGAGACGTAACATGTGTACGTATTGCGTGTAGGAAATTCCCGTGAAATTTTTGAAAC
This sequence comes from Eubacteriales bacterium, assembly GCA_045653255.1. Taxonomy (GTDB): domain Bacteria; phylum Bacillota; class Clostridia; order Oscillospirales; family CAG-272; genus UBA1740. Next base: position 4,161 of record JAZOLR010000325.1, read on the forward strand.
AATGCGAAAGATACGTGTATTCGTGCCCCGTCTCTTTTGCGAGTGCTTCAAGAGAGCAATCCTTGTTGAAATTCTTTTCAACAAAACTGAAAATCTTCGAGATAGCGTAACTGTCGTCGGCGCTTGACGCAGTATATGACGCGAATTCGTGAAAACAACCGCAAGCCCTGTAAAGACACCCCATAACCTCAAACTTTGGCGTGGTATCTTCCAATGCTATCATATCTCGCGCGAGGTTTTGCGTCAAGTGAAACATATTGTTTTCGGATATTTTTCCTTTTCGCTCTTGGTCATAGGCTTGTATGTAACTTGAAGAAAAAATAAAAGCGATATGGCTCGAATTCGTTGAACTTAAAGAATGAATTTGGAAAGGGAATACAAGCGTTGCATCGTTCTCTTTCAATACGTATTTGTGAGAAGCGTTGATAGTGACCGTTATTTCTCCGCCCGTGCATATTATGAGTTCATAACATAAATGCACGTGTTGCGGAAAATTGACGTTGTCCGCGCTCACCTTGTGGAAAAAATCCCCCGAATCCAATTCGATGTGCTCAATAAACATAATAACTCCAATAACAAATATTGTCTATTTATTATAACTTGTTTGGCGAGAAATGTCAAGAAATTTCTTGTATAATTCAAGTAGATACATCATTTGAATTTTCAAACAAATTTATAAAAGAGGAAAAACAAATGCAAAAAATATACGACATAAAAAATTTCACGCTTGACGAAAAAATAACTTTTTTGTGTGGAATAGATAACTGGCACGTCTATGACGGAAACGGCAAACTTCCGATGCTTCACTTGAGTGACGGTCCTTGCGGATTGAGAAAAATAGACGAAAACGGAAATACAGTAAAGGCAACGGCAATGCCGTCTATTTCCGCACTTACAAATACCTGGTCAAAGGAATGCGCATATCTTGACGGCTCGACGATAGCAGACGACTGTATAGAAAATGACGTCGACGTCTTACTTGCCCCGGGTGTTAACATAAAGCGCACCCCCCTCTGCGGAAGAAACTTTGAGTACTTTTCGGAAGACCCTTATCTTGCGGGCGAACTTGCATACGAATTTATCCGCGGTGTGCAGGATAAAGGGGTCGGCACGAGTTTGAAACACTATTTGGGAAACAATGCGGAAAGTGACCGCAGACACAAAAACAGCGAAATAGATGAGCGCACTCTGCGTGAAATATACCTTCCCGCTTTTGAAAGAGCAACACAGGCAAAGCCCTATACCGTAATGTGCAGTTATAACCTTATAAACAGCGTATACGCGGCAGAAAGCAAGAAATACCTCGACGAATATCTTCGCGGTGAGTTCGGCTTTGACGGAGTTATAGTTTCCGACTGGGACGCGTGCAAGTCCGCATATCGCTCGGCACTCGCTTCACTTGATATAGCAATGCCGTATGCAGATTGCCACAGAAAAAACATAGAAGAAGCATTGAAAAACGGTTACATAACCGAAAAAGATATAGATAAATGCGTAGAAAGAATACTGAAACTCATTGAGAAGTGTCAGCACAAAAAAGCCGTCACTACTACAAAAGCGCAGCGCCACGAAAACGCGGTGAAAATTGCAAAAGAGGGAATAGTACTCCTCAAAAATGAAGGCGCACTTCCGCTTGCAAAGGGGAAAATCGCGCTTGCGGGCGCATTGGCAAAAGAGCCTGTCGTAAACGGCGGCGGAAGTTCTGCGGCGCAGACGGATTTCGTGTCAAAACCCCTTGCAGAAATGTTGCAGGAAAAGATGAAAGACTCGACTGTAAAAGAACTTACCGCGACCGCATCCTCTCTCGGTCTTATTCATCTCGCGTCCGAACTTTATAGCAACGCGTTCAAGTCAGACACTGTGGTTATTTGTATAGGCAGCGAAAATATAGGAGACGAAAACGTAGAAAACGAATGCCGTGACAGACATACGATAAAACTTTCACCCGAGCAGGAAACGCTTATTGCAAAGGTAGCGAAATATAACAAAAACGTCGTTGTAGTGCTCTTTGCGGGCAGTGTTATAGATATGAGTGCGTGGATAGATAACGTAAACGCAGTAGTCCTTGCAGGCTTTTCGGGAGAGGGAGTATACGAGGCGCTCGCATCTATACTCACGGGCGAAATTTCTCCCTGCGGAAAATTGAGCGAAACTTTCCCTATATGCTTAGAAGACGTACCCGCCGACGTCAATCTCGGCGAACTTTCTGTGCGTTATAGCGAGGGCGTTTTCGTTGGCTACAGACACTACGACACGTACGGTGTCCCCGTGCGCTTCCCGTTCGGTCACGGTCTTTCCTACGCTAACTTTGAATATTCAAATCTCGAAATTAAAAAACTCGGCGACACAGACTACGAAGTGAGTTATGATATAACGAACACGTCAGATATTGACGCGTCGGAAATATCTCAGGTATACGTAAGAGACGTAGTATGCCACGCAGAGCGTCCGGATAAGGAATTGAAAGGCTTTTCAAAGGACTTTATCCCCGCACACGAAACGAAGAGAGTTTCCGTGCGCCTCAATTACCGTTCGTTTGCTTATTACAACGTAGGACTTGACGGTTGGCATATAGAAAACGGCGATTTTGAAATTATGGTAGGCGCGTCTGTTGCAGACATACGCCTTTTGGACAGTATTACCGTCGAAATGCCCGAAAAAACGCAGATTTCATCAAATGAGTATTATTATTCATTAGTGTTTTGATATAGGAGGCAAAAATGACACAGAATTTTTCAAATGACGCTTCATTTGCCAAAAGATTTAGCAGAAATACGATGAAGTTTAAATATACCAATTCTA
>JAZOLR010000326.1:0-3816 GCA_045653255.1 Eubacteriales bacterium
CGTATATTTCCTTTTTCTGCGTGCCTGTAAGGGTGGTTATATTGGCGACGTTGAGTTCATAATACTTCGCAACGTCGGCGAAATTGTTCTGAAGAAGTTCGTTTTCTGTGAGTGTTCTGCTATATATACGGTATGCGTAGAGGTCTACCGCCGCTTTTCCCTGATTGTATCTTCCAAGCGGGAAATCACCGTAGTTTGCGGTAAACTGCTGTTTTGCGAGGGAGAATGCTTTCACGTCGTTTAAGTAAACCGTGACAGCCATTTCACCGCCGATAGCGACAACTGCGTTGCGGAAATGCTCTGTTGACGTGCGGAGTGTCGTACTGCCGTCTATACCCGCAATCGTGGGTAATGAGATAACCTGTTTCAAATTCGAAGCATCGCCTGTGCCGATAAGCATTTCTGCATCGGTTTTCGGTGCGGTGAGGGTCTTGCCCTGTTCGTTATAATAATCGGGCACGTAGGTGTATGTCTTGTTTGTAAAGTCTTTTTCGGAGATGACCGTATAGGTGTTTACCGCCGTCATCTTAAACTGCTTTTCTGCAACGTCAGAGTGGTAATAGGTAGTCGAGCCATCCTTTGCAGAAAGGGCGGTCGCTTCCATGTGTGTTCCGCTCTTTACGCCCCAACGGTATACAGAACCGAGTGAGGTAGAGGTGTAAAGGTCTTTAGAATTATCACCTGTGAAACTGAAACGCATATCAGGTGTCCAGAGCGTAAAGGATTTTTCCGAGGTGTTCTTTTCCGCCAAGACTATCTGATACGTGAAACTGTTATTTTTCAAGAATACGTATGAAACACTAAGTTTGTTTGCAGGATTTACGTAACAACCGTAAGAAATGGGCATATCCGTGTCGGACGAGGTATTTGCCACGTTGTTGTAGAGTTTGATATGTCCGTTATAAAGGAGAGGTGTATCCGCCTTTGTCATATTCTCTGCGCGGACGTTGTTATATATGTCGCTTTCGTCTTTGTATACTACGTACTTGTCAAATGCGCGGGGCGAGCCGTATTCGACAGTTGAGCCGTCCGTGTAGGTGATGGGAAGACCTTCTTCTTCCACCTCAACACCGATAAACGACATGTGGAAGTGAAGTCCGTCCGTGACGTATAGCGCGTTATACTGCTCGTCTGTCATTTCGGCGGATTTGTTTTCCGCTACTGCCGTGTCAAGTTTCTCTTGCGTGAGGTTTTCGTCTTTGTAAAGAGCGAGTACGACCGCGTCTTTTTGACTCTTTGCGAGTATTGAGTATTCATAAAGGTCAAGTTCCGCATTCATTACGGAATTCATAAACGCGATATACTCTTCGCTTGCGTCTGCAATAACTTGCGCGTACGCGTTGTTATATGCGGCAAGTATTGCGTTTCTGTTTGCCTCATCGTTATTTTCGGTGAGGGAATAGTCTGCGAGTGCGTTATGAATGTATGCCTTTTCCGCGTCGGAAAGAATATCGTAATCATACATAGGAAGTGCGTAGAATTTCGCTATATCTGCGAAGTGATTCTGCGCTATTTCTTCTTTTGTGAGAATGTCAGAATAAACGCGGATGGCGTAAATTGCCAAACTCGCGCCCTCGCCAAGTTTGAGGCTGGAAGATGCCGTTGCGGTCTCGAGATTTTCTCCTGTGTGGGTTTTCGTTTTGTCTGCGTTATCTATATGCTGACCGTTTACGTATATGTCAATGTCCGAAACACCGTCGATAAGCGCACCCGAGTGCATTTCTGCGTTATTCGTCGAGTCAACGGAGAAGGTGAGTTGCGCCGACTTGTCAGCAAGATTGACATTCGTATAAATTCTATCGTGGAACTGAACGTTTGAAAAGTTTGAAAACGTGCCGTCTTCCTTGTATTTTCTCATACAAGTATAGAAGAAAAGCAAGCCCTTCTGCGAGTCTCCGCCGCTTCCGCCGACGCCGAGGTACATACGCACAGGGTCACACATAAGCGCCTGACCGTTACCTCTGCCGAATCCCTCTATTTCACGGATGTCGCGGTATACTACCTCGACGCTATAGTCACCGTTTCCGTTCTTTATCGCTTGGTTTGAAGCCGCGGTCTGCAAATAAGACGTTCCGTAGCCTGTACGGAAATAACCGTTTCCAAACGATGAAGCATAGTAATAATATCCATCTGCACTAAGAATGTAATCGGTAGTGAAACCGTAAACGAATTTCGGTTTTGCCGTTACCTTTTCGGCTGCGTATATCAATTCGCCGTTGCCGAGGAAGTGATAGTCGTAGGCGGTGAAATCGTACTTTACCACGTCCGCTTGCATAAGAGATGCGTCAACTTCTTTGCCGTTTACCGTATACACGCCGTTATCGAAAGTTATCATTGTCGTAGCGGATGCTGTGTAGTTTCTCGGCGCGGTGGTAAGGGTTGTATACCACGGTGCCTGTATCACGGGGGTTGCACCGTAAAGGTTTTCGTTATTGCCTTTTACCGTTATGTATTTCGTAAGTTCGTCGGACTTTGAACCTATCGGCGAGTATATGTTATACGCATTTACCGCTTCAAGTGTCGCGCCGGGTGTGCCTGTCGGGGCAACACTGTCGCTGCCCTCGGTTGCCGAGAAGAAGTCTGCGGCAAAATAAAGCGAGCCGTCGTCTTTTCCTACGTAAAGTTTGTCGTAGTCGTATCCTTGCGTTTCGTTTTCGGAAGCGAATGCAGGCAACATAAATACGGGCACTGCCGTTATCACCATCACCAAAGCCAAAACAAAGGATATAATTCTCTTTTTCATGGTTTTTCCTCCAAAAAAATGATATATGAATTGTGTATTGTAAATTAAAGTTTACATTTTTCGTTTTTTGCGGTGGATTTATACTTTATTGTCTATGTTCTATATTTTAGCAAAATACATAATAAAAGTCAATTAGCAAAATCTCAATTTGTTATTTTTTGCTATAAAAAGATACATTTTTTCCATTTTTCTTATTTTACTCCGTTTACCTATGAAAAGCAATGTAAAAAATGACGTGTTTTTTGTACTAAACGCTACGGATTTTCTATTTTTTCTTTTCTAATACGTTTTCCTTTTCCGTTTTCCTTTGTACCCATTTCAAGTTGAATTTGTGCTACACTTTTTTCGGGTGAAAGGAGGAAAAACTATGGTCTACGACGAAAAACTTCCCGAAAAAATGCTTTCATACTTTTCTTACACGGGCGAAAATGGGCTTCCGTCTTTTGCAAAGTTTGCCGCTTGTACGGGGTATACCACATCAGCACTTGAAAGTTTTCGGGGAGAGAATGAGGATTTTGCATTGGCTTACGACGAGTGCCGTGCACGGCTTTTCGACATGATAGCCGAGGGGGCTCTGACGAAAAAATACGACGGTTCTTTTGCGAAATTTCTTTTGTCGGGCGGTCTTGACTTCCGTACTTCTTGCGAAGACAACGAAGAATCCGAAGAATTCAAAGTAAAAATAACGGTCATAGAGCAAGGAAATGGAAATTAAGATAACGAAAAAGCAAAAGAAATTCATAGAGGCAAGCGAGACGGAAGTGCTTTTCGGCGGTGCGGCTGGCGGCGGGAAGTCGTACGGACAACTTGTCGATGCGTTTTTGTATGCTTTGCGATACCCTATGTCGAAGCAACTCATTCTGCGCCGCACTTTCGCGGAACTTGAAAAATCTCTCATACGTGTGAGCCTTGCACTCTATCCGAGAGAGATTTATTCCTACAACTCGACAGGACACACGGGAAAATTCAAAAACGGAAGCATAATCGATTTTGGCTACTGTGCTTCCGAAAACGACGTTTTTCAGTATCAGTCGGCAGAATATGACGTCGTGAGGGAAAGATTAGCTGAATTA